>JAGREF010000067.1:0-958 GCA_020446665.1 Sphingomonadaceae bacterium | reverse complement strand
CGGTAATCAAAATTGAGGTTTTCGATCGTGAACCCATCCGCAATCGGCGCCGTGCGCACGGCTTCGGCTTCTGCCCGGCGCAATGCGAGCAGCTCGTCTTCGGGATAGGACCAGCTGACTGAGGCCATGTAGACGCGGGCGTTGGCGCGCAGTTCGACGTGATAAGTGCGCCGGTCGGTGTTGATGACCAGATTGGTTGTGATGTCAGGCCGGGTCGGCTTGACGAGGATATGCACCCGCTGCGTTGCGCCCGATCCGCTGAGCGTATCGCCGATCATCCAGCGCACCGTATCGCCTGCCGCAACCGGGCCGGGGCCGACCAGCTGCTCGCCTTCTTGCAGCGCGATATCGGTCACTTGCCCTGGCTTGGCATAGATCTGGAACAGCGCCCCCTCGCTATAGGCATAGCGCTGGATCGCGTTCTGGAACCCTGCATCCTCGGGCTGGACACGGGCAGCATCGTTTGCTGCTCCCACCTCGTCCTCGGGGTCAGGCGGGCGGGAGCGGCGCGCGGCAGTGGGGGAGGCCTGCCGCGAAAGGAGATGGATATCATCGGGTGTCTGGATCGCCGTGAGCGGGCGCATTTTCACCAGCGCTGCCAAGGCTAACTGCATGGCCGCAGCCGAGGGGGCCGGGGTCGCCGAGGCCGGGACGGCCAGCGCCAGCGAGGTCGCGGCAAGCAGGCTGACGAAAACTTTGCGGAAGACAATATGTGAGCGGGACATCAGCCGAGCTCCTTTGACCAGTTGATGGATGTGACGAAGATGCCGAGCGGGTTCCTGGTGAGCGCATCGGGATTATTGGGCGGCTGCACGGTGATGCCGAGGATCGCGGTCCACCGGCTCGTCTCGGCGAGCGCCCCGTCGCGGTAGCGGCGCTCGACCCAGGCCACCCGGAAACTCCTTGGCGAAGCACGGATCACGCTGGTGACATCGACGGCCACCTGTTCGCGTCCGAT
>JAGREF010000006.1 GCA_020446665.1 Sphingomonadaceae bacterium | reverse complement strand
GGTAGACGCGCTCGACTCAAAATCGAGTTTCTTACGAAGTGCCGGTTCGAGTCCGGCCAGGGGTACCAGCAACGGATTAGCCGCCAGATAGGCGGCAAGGGAGCCAGACAGGCCTATGCCAGGAGTGCCCTCATACCACGCAATGGCCGCCATGGCCGTCACCATGGCCATGTTCATCGCCTTTGCCCGAGGGCGGATTTCCACTGAAATCGTCTCGCTTCTGACCATCGCAGTGATCGCGGTGGGGCTCTATTTTTTCCCGCTGCCGGGCTCGCAGCCTACCGACGGACTGCAACTCGCCTTCTCCGGCTTCGGCCATTACGCGCTGATCACGATTTGCGCGTTGATGATCATGGGGCGCGGGCTGGTGGTGACGGGTGCGCTGGAACCGGCGGCGCGTTTTCTCGAACAGGTCTGGAAAGTGAATTTGCAGCTGGGCCTGCTGGTTTCCCTGCTGATTGCCTTTTTCCTGTCGATGTTTGTCAACGATACGCCGGTGCTGGTGCTGTTGCTGCCGATATTCGTGCAGCTGGCCGCGCGCGGGGCAATGCCGGCGTCCAAGACGCTGATCCCGCTTAATGCAGCGGTGCTGATCGGTGGCATGGCGACGACAATCGGTACCTCCACCAATCTGCTGGTCGTCTCCATCGCGCGCGATCTGGGCATGCCCAAGATGAGCGTGTTCCACTTCACCCCCATCGTGCTGGTCGCGGCGCTGGTGGCCTTGCCCTATCTCTGGCTGGTCATGCCGCGTCTGCTGGGGGACAATACTGTCACCAGTGTTGGAGAAAAGCGGCGCTTCCACACCCGGCTGCGGCTTGGCCCGGATAGTATGCTGACCGGCAAGGAACTGATGGCTGCCTTGCCCCGGCTACCGTCTGAACTGGAATTTCATGACCGGCCGACCCGACCGTTGCTGCCCGAAGATCGCCTGCGCGTATCTGGCACGCATGAGGCGCTGGAAGAGGCCATGCGGAGCCTGCGCAGTGAAATTGCACCGGCCTGGGTGGTGGACAGCATCCGCCGCAAATCCTCTGAGAAGGGGCAGGATATCACCGTCGTCGAAATGGCGGTTACAGCGGATTCGCGCCTGATCAACCGGTCGCTGCCGACATCGGGCATTGCCGATCTCTATGGTGTGGCTGTGCTGGGCATCCATCGCCCGCAGACATTGCTGGGGGAGAAAGACCAGTATAGCGACGGCGGCGATCTGCGCATTGCAGAAGGCGATGTGCTGCTGGTGATGGGGCTCAATACCGAGCTGCAGGATTTTGCCCGCACCGACAGCTTGCTGATCCTGGACGGTGCGCGTGAACTGCCGCGCCGGTCCAAGGCTATTCTGGCCTTGGGGATCATGTTCGGCACAGTGGGTCTTGCTTCGATTGGCCTGCTTCCCATTGCGATTTCCGCGCTGGCCGGGGCGATCCTGATGTTCGTGACTGGCTGCGTGAAGTTTGACCGGGTAGGGCGCGCCCTTTCGGCCAAGGTCATTGTGCTGGTTGCTGCCAGCATTGCGGTGGGGCGGATCGTGCTGGAAAGTGGCGCAGCGGAATGGCTGGGCATGGCGCTCGCTGCGGTGCTGCAATTCCTGCCGCCTGCGGCGATTCTTGCGGCCATTATGCTGTTCGTGACGGTGCTGACCAATTTTGCCTCCAACGCCACAGCAGCAACAGTGGGGACGCCGATTGCTTTCAGTATTGCCGACAAGCTGGGCCTGCCGTCCGAGCCGTTGATCCTGGCGGTGCTGTTCGGGTGCAATTTGTGTTACGCCACGCCGATTGCCTATCAGACCAACATGCTGATCATGGCAGAGGGCAGCTATCAGTTTCGCGACTATATCCGCACCGGTGTGCCCCTGGTCTTGTTGATGGTCACCACTCTGTCGATCCTGCTGGCGATCACTTATGGTATGGGGTGACGCATAAGCGGTCTTTCCTTTCGTCGCCGGAAAGGTAGGATCACCTCATGCTGAAAAAGACCCTCTTGCTCGCTGCCGCATTCGGCGCCCTTGCAACCCCGGTCCAGGCCAATGAACTGCGTGACGCAGTGATGGCTGATATGCCTGATTTGATGGAGGTCTATCGCGATCTCCACGAACATCCAGAGCTCAGTTTCCAGGAAGTGCGCACGGCCAAGCTGTTGGCGGACAAGGCACGCGCACTGGGCTTTGAGGTTACTGAAGGAGTTGGCAAGACCGGCGTTGTCGCGGTGATCCGCAATGGCGATGGCCCAACCGTCATGATCCGGGCGGACATGGATGGCTTGCCGATCATTGAACAGACCGGGTTGCCCTTTTCGTCAACGCAAAAGGGTATTCCCGCATCGGGCGTGGAAACCGGCATCATGCACGGATGCGGGCATGACACCCATATGACGGCATGGCTGGCCACCGCGCAGCAAATGGCTGAGCGCAAGGACCAGTGGTCCGGGACGCTGGTGATGATTCTTCAGCCCGCAGAGGAGCTGGGGGAAGGGGCGCTCGCCATGCTGGAGGATGGGCTCTTTACCCGCTTCCCTAAGCCGGATTACGCCATTGCCTTCCATGATGCAGCACAGTTTCCTGCCGGTATGATTGGCTACTCGCCGGGCTATGCGCTGGCCAATGTCGATAGTGTCGATATCACCATTCCAGGGGTCGGCGGGCACGGGGCTTATCCGCACACCACAAAGGATCCTGTGGTGCTGGCAGCTGCTATCGTGATGAAGCTCCAGACGCTGGTCAGCCGTGAAAGCAGTCCGCTGGATCCGGCTGTGGTTACCGTGGGCAGTATCCGGGGCGGGGCCAAGCACAACATCATTCCTGATGAAGTGAAATTGCAGCTGACCGTGCGCAGCTATTCTGACGAATCACGCAAACTTCTGCTCGATGGAATCGCGAGGATCGCAAAGGGCGAGGCAATTTCTGCCGGGATGCCGGAAGACAAGATGCCCAGTGTGACCGTGCAGGAGCCCTACACACCCTCCACCTACAACTCGATCGAGTTCACTGAGGAGGTCATGGCCGGCTTCCGCACCCGCTTTGGCGAGGATCGCGTGATGCGGGTGCCCTCTGTCATGGGTGGCGAAGATTTTGGCCAGTTCCTGCGGGCCGACGAGAAGAACATCAAGTCGCTGATTTTCTGGGTTGGCGGGGTGTCCGCTGCAGAATGGAAGGCGCATAAGGAAGAGGGCAAATCACTTCCTTCGCTGCACAGCCCGTTCTGGGCTCCTGATGCCGAAAAGGTAATTGCTACGGCTACTGAGGCACTGACTGATGCAGCTTTGCGCCTGATGCCGAAACAGGGAAGCTAAGGATCAGGCCCTAGGCCGCGTGGACAAATTCGCCGTGGTCACGGCCAGTCGAGAAGCCGCCAGTTCAAGGAGCGAGGACGC
>JAGREF010000066.1 GCA_020446665.1 Sphingomonadaceae bacterium | reverse complement strand
TTCTATTTCATCGAAATGAACACCCGCCTGCAGGTTGAACACCCCGTGACCGAAGCGATCACAGGCGTCGATCTGGTGCGCGAACAGATCCGCGTGGCCGATGGCAAGCCGCTGTCGGTGAAGCAGGAAGAGCTGGTCTTTTCCGGCCATGCGATCGAATGCCGCATCAATGCGGAAGACGCCTTCACCTTCGCCCCCAGCCCTGGCAAGATCACCCATTACCACCCGGCCGGCGGGATGCATGTGCGTGTCGATTCAGGGCTTTACGCCGGATATTCGATCCCGCCCTATTACGATTCCATGATCGCCAAGCTGATCGTCTATGGCCGCAACCGCGAAGGCTGCATCATGCGCCTGCGCCGCGCGCTGGAAGAAATGGTGGTGGAAGGGGTAAAGACATCCATCCCGCTGCATCAGGAATTGCTGCGGCAAGACGATGTGCTCAATGGCGACTACAGCATCAAATGGCTGGAAGAATGGCTGGCAGAGCGGAACGCGGGCTAGGCGCCCCACCGCTCAGCCAGACTTACTCAATCGGCTGCTGGTAATCCTCGCGCCGCAGCGTGATCATATAGGCAGCCAGCGCCTCGCCATCTTCCTCGGCCACTTCGAAATTCATCCGTTCCGGGAAGTTGTGAGAATTGCGCAGGAAGCTGCCCAGCGTGTCCTGCGTCAACCCGCGTGCATTGGCGACCATTTCAAAGCTGGGCGAATTCGGATTGGGCGAGATTTCGCCCGGCTTTACCGCATGGCAACCGGAACATAGCGCATCGGCCAGATCAGCGCCCTGCTTCACCAGCGCCGGATCGGGCGCGGGGGCCGCGGTAACGGGCCGCTCTTCAACAGGCTGACAAGCAGCAAGCCCCAGCGCGAAAGCGGCAGAGAATATCGCAATTTTACGCATTAAATCTCTCTTCACACTTCCAGCGGCACGCCGGGTAAATGTTTGGCCGTGCGGATCGTCAGGCTGGTCTTTACGCTCGCCACATTGGGTGCGGGCGTGAGCTTGCTGGTGAGGAATTCCTGGAAGCTCTGCAGATCGCGGCTGACGATTTTCAGGATGAAGTCAATCTCGCCATTCAGCATATGGCATTCGCGCACTTCCGGCAGGGCGCGCATATGGTCTTCAAATTCGCGCAGCGCGTCCTCAGCCTGGCTCTTCAGACTGACCATCGCAAAGACCGTGATGGCAAAGCCCAGCTTGGACGCATCCAGCTCTGCATGATAACCGTGGATAACGCCGCTTTCTTCCAGGGAGCGCACCCGGCGCAGACATGGGGGGGCAGTCAGGCCAACCCGTTGAGCCAGTTCGACATTCGTCACCCGCCCTTCTGCCTGCAATTCGGCGAGCAAGCGCCGGTCAATATCGTCGAGGTTCGCCATTAGCTGCGCCTGTCCCGTAAAAATTCGCTGTTTATAACGCGGTGCTGAAACAGACTTAGCCGTAACCGGCACACGCAAGCAATAATGTTGTTGATGGCAGCAATTGTCCCGCTTTGCAACGCATCGTGGCGTCGTGCTTCCGAACCGGATTTATACTGGTAGTGCAGCAAGGCCCGGAGAAGTGCCCGGGAGCCTGCCTGCTGCCGGAGATTCGATGTTTTTCGACGATCGCCTTGCTACCGTTCTGCGCCAGAGCGCAACGGGCGAGCGTGCGTCGCGAACGCAGTTCCGGCAATTGCTCGATCTGCTGGGTTCCGGACAGTCAGGCCGGGATGCCAGCCTGCGCGAAGCCGCCATGTTGCGGCTGGAGGCGCTGGAGCAGACTATTCCGGCGGCAGAACGCGCTTCGATGATCGGCGAACAGGGCCTGCGCCTGCGTGATCCGGCGCTGGTGGCGCATCTTGCCGAAGGCGAACCATCCATCGCCATTGCTGTTCTGGGACGCGCTGAACTCTCCGCCGAGCAGTGGGACGCCATCGTCCCTGCCCTGCCGGTGCGGGCGCGCGGCTTCCTGCGCCTGAGGCGCGGATTGCCCGATAGCACAGTGGCAATTCTGGAGCGGCTGGGCGTGCATGATCGCGGCCTGCCCTTGCCCGAATCCATGGCACCGCAAACGAACGAGCCAGACCAGCTTGCGCCGGCAGATGCCCCTGCGCCTGCGCCTGCTCAGCCGTCAGCGCCCCTTCCCGCCAATGATCTGGTCGATAGCGTCGCTGAAACTGCGAGCGATCCGGAAGAAAGCGAAATCGGCGCGCTGGTCCGGCGGATCGAAGCCTTTCAGAAAGGGCGCGCTGCGCCGCATCGTGAAGATGCCCCGCATCTGCCGCTGGGCGAACAATTCGAAGCCCGGCCGCAAAAGGCAGAGCAGGAAATCCCCTTCACCACTGATGCAGAGGGGCGGATCAACTGGGCGGAGGGTCCGTTGCTGAGCCGGGTCTTCGGCCTTGGCCTGCCCGAAGCGGGGGGCAAGCAACTGGTCATGGCCATGCAGCGATATGCCATGCTGCGCGCCATGCCGGTCGAATTGCAAGGCGCAGCGGAGCTGGAGGGGCGCTGGCAAGTGGATGCCAGCCCGCGATTTACCCGTCCGGGCGGTGCCTTCATCGGCTATGCCGGGGCCTTGCGCCGCATGCCCGAGCCGCTGCCCCTGCCCCCACAGGAAAGCGAGGAGGCCAGGGAAGGTGCACGGATGCGCGAATTGCTCCATGAATTGCGCACCCCGGTCAACGCGATTCAGGGCTTTGCCGAAGTGATCCAGCAGCAGCTGTTTGGCCCGACCCCGCATGAATATCGCGCCCATGCAGCAGAAATCGCCAGCGACGCAGCGCGCATGCTGGCCGGATTTGACGAGCTGGACCGGCTCGCCCGGCTGGAAACCGGCGCGCTGGAACCGGAACCGGGCGAAGCCGATTTTGCCGCCATTGCCCGCCGGATGCTGGCCCAGTTGCAAACCGTGCTGGCACCGCGCACCGCCAGTTTCGAAATTGGCGTTGGCCCGCTGGAGGCGCGAATCCCGCTTGCCCAGAAAGATGCCGAAGCGCTGGCCTGGCGAATTTTCGCCACGCTGGCCGGTGCCATGGGCGCAGGCGAACAGTGCAAGATCAGCCTGACCGTGCAGGGCAAGAAGCTGATGCTGGAATGCGAATTGCCGCTCTCCTTGGCAGACAAGGAAGAAGTGTTTGTTTCCAGCCGCCGGGCATCCACCGGTGCCTTGAGCGCGGGCATGTTCGGCGCTGGCTTTTCCCTGCGGCTGGCACGGGCCGAGGCGCGCGCACTGGGCGGCGAACTGGAACGGGAAGAAGACTGGCTGCATATGGAACTGCCGGTCTTGACCGGGAAGGCCAGCCCCAATAGCGACAGTGTTAACGCGAAAGCAGCAGGTCGGCCTTAGAAGGTGTAGCCTCTCGTTTGAGCGCAACAGGGATTATCCGGTTTGGAACGGCGTTTGATTGATCTACCTGCAAGCGGGTCGCGCGCGACCTTTGCCGAGGGATTCGGTCCACGCGCCCTGCTGACAGTCGATACAGAAGAGGAATTTGACTGGAACGGCCCGTTCCGCGCCAGCGGCCATGGTCTGGATCATGTAGCCCGGCTGCACAAATTCCAGAAATTCTGTGAAGGAATTGAGGTTTCGCCGGTCTATCTGATCGACTGGCCCGTCGCCACATCACCGCTGGCGATAGAGATTATCGGCGATGCGGTGGGCCGGGGCACTGCGGAAGTCGGCATTCAGCTGCACCCGTGGGTAAACCCGCCGCACGATGAAGAAGTCAATTCATTCAACAGCTTTGCGGGCAATCTTCCCAAGGATCTGGAGCGCGCGAAATTCCTGCGGCTGCGCGATGAAATCGAGAAGAATTTCAAGGTTTCACCCAAGATCTATCGCGCCGGGCGCTATGGCCTTGGCCCGAATACCGCTGCCTTGCTCAGGGAAGCGGGCATCCCGATTGACAGTTCGGTGCGTGCCAAATTCGATTACAGCGCCAATCACGGCCCGGATTTCCGCCATCACCCGCTCGAACCCTATTGGGTCGATGCTGACCATTCCCTGCTGGAATTGCCGCTGACCACAGTGTTCTGGGGCATGCTCCGCAAACAGGGAGATGCCATTTTCCCGATGTTCCGGCGTATGCCTGCCGTGCTCGGCCTGCTTTCGCGGATGGCCATGCTGGAGCGTATTGCGCTCACCCCGGAAGGCGTGACTGCGCCAGAGGCTCTGCGGGCGGTCGATATTGCGCTGGATGACGGGCTGCCCATGCTGGTCCTTTCCTTCCACAGCCCCTCGCTGGTGCCCGGCAACACGCCCTATGTGCATAATGAAGATGATCTTGATCTGCTTTATGACTGGTGGCGGCAGATATACGCCTATCTCGCCCAGCGCGGGGTGCGGCCGACCACGGTGAAGGAAATCCTCAGCGCCAGCGGACTGGAATAGGCAAGATCGCCTTGCCAGCGGCCCCTGCGCAAGCTACCGCGCAGGCCGCATTTCGCACTGCTGACGGGCCTGTAGCTCAGCGGTTAGAGCTGGCCGCTCATAACGGCTAGGTCGCGGGTTCGAATCCTGCCGGGCCCACCAGCATTGTCTTTGCTCCATGTACCGGATGCAAAGGCCAGCCTACCTGTTCAGCAAGGTTCCTGCGTTGAACAGGAAACGCCCAATGATAATGCGGTTGCGCGAAGGATCATTGGCGAATGCCAATGCGGTACAACGTACCGTGTGGTTCTGATTGGGCAAGCCAGTGTAGAGCTGCTGAACGAATATCTTCGGCGGATCACCGGCAGAGGGCAGATAGAATCCGATCGGCGTATAGCTCTGACCATCAATTGTGCAGGCCAGCCGTCCGGCATCTGTATTGCGCGCTTGTACCACGCCCATTGTCGTTCCGGTAAAGCTCAGTTCGAAACTCTGGCCTTCCTCGCATACCAGCGCGTCACTGAGATATTTGTCGATCCCCACCTGTGCCTCTACCCGGCAGCCAGTGGCATATCGGCCCGTTTCCATGCTGGCCTGACCAAGGCCGGTCTGACCGATATAGCGGGAAGATATGACATGCACCGACGGTTCTGTAGCGAGATAGCCGTCTAGCGCAGACTGGACTGCGGCGGCATAGACATCGTAACCGGCCCGGGATGGATGCACACCATCAGGCAATAATTCGGCCAGGGTTGCCCGACCAGCAATGATTTCGTCCCAGAGCGCAGCCCCGGCATCAATGAACAAGATCCCGTTTTCTTCACTGATTTCGCGAGCATAGGTGACATTCGCCGGTTCGCGCCCTGCCCTGCGATCGGCCTCATCCCGCGCCAGTCCGACCGCCACATAAACGATCAGCATATCCGGATTAGCCTCGCGATAGATATTGATGACCGCATCGGTATATGACCAGATTTGCGCCCTTGAGAAACTGGCATCATTCGCGGCAAATTCAATAAAGCCGATATCGGGTGTGACCCCTGCCATTTCAGCCTTCAGGCGGTGCGTGGCGAAATGGGTCGTCGTTCCCGGCACCGCGTAATCATGAACAGCCGCAGACTGGAATTTTCCATCCAGATACTGCCACGTTTGATAGGACCAGTTGCTACGCGCGGACAGCGTAGCTCCAGCGGTGATCGAGCCACCAACAAAAGCGACATCTATATCCCGCTCAAGGAAACCGGCGGGCGGGGGAGTTGGCGTGGGTGTGGGTGTGGGTGTCGGGGATGGTGCAGGCGTCGGGCTGGGAGACGGGCCTGCGGACTCACCTCCGCACCCGGACATCAGGCACGCGACCGCCATGGCCGCGCAAGCACGCTTGCACAACGAAACCATAATTTCCCTTTCGATTGGCCGGACCAGAATCGGATTACGACCGACAGGATTCCGAAGTAAGCATATTGCTTACTTTATAGCAACAGATCGTTAGGGATTTCCGGTCTATTCTGTTCCGAAAACCGAAAGCAAATGGGGGCCATGGATGACATGCCAAACAGAATCCGTGAGCTGCGGCAAGAGCTAGGCCTCTCACAGGAGGCATTGGGCAACCGCATTGGCGTCACCAAGGTAACAATATCCGATCTTGAAAGAGGAAAGATGCGACTGGACGTCGATTATATGCGTCGCATCGCCCATGCACTAGATGTCGAACTTGCTGATTTATTGCCAACCTCAGACAATCCGGGCGCACTGTCGGCAGACGAACGAAAGCTGATCGACAGACTTCGCGAGGCCACCCCCGATTTGCGCGAGCAGGTTCACAAGGTAGCAGACGTCATCCTGCCTTTTCGGGGCAAGGACGACTGACGCAAGCACAGACGCACCTTGATATTGATCGCCTGTCGAGAAGAAAGTGTTAGCATAACGCTAATATCCATCAAACTTCATGTCCGGACATTGCTTACTTTTCCTTATTCATTCTGCTGGATGCAATTGCAGTTTTACAATTCGCCCGGTTGTGACTAGACGCCCCCGCAAGGTCGGGGAGTAGCGCAGCCCGGT
>JAGREF010000065.1 GCA_020446665.1 Sphingomonadaceae bacterium | reverse complement strand
AGCGGTAGATTTCCTTGCGCTTCTCCATCCGCTGCTGCTCCAGCGCGCGGCGTTCATCCTGCCGTTTCTGGTTTTCCAGATTGGATGCGAGAATTTCAGCGTCAGACCGACCTTCGGCGAAGGAGGTGATATAGGTGACCTTGGGCCGCTCGGGCGGGATCGGCACGGTGTCCGTGGTGATCTTGAAAAGCAGCAGTGACGTGGCCAGCACAGACAGGCCAAGGATCGGCCAGCGATAGGGATTTGGCCTGCGGAATTCATGCCAGAAATCGGCAAATCCGGGGCCAGGGTTCATGCGGCTGACTAAACTCATGGGGCGAAGATAGGCGTTTGTGCCTGATTTCGCCAGTGGGGATGCGTGTGCGTCAGTCGTAAGCGACGCTGATCGGGATCCGCCCGCGATAATCGCCGCCTTGAACCCGGTCTGCGACAAGGCGACCAGAGAAGTTGAATGTCAGTGTGCCGCTTGTATCCAGCACCGGCAGCGCGGGCAGATCAGTGGTGAAATCGCGCAAGGTGGCGCTGTTGCCGGCAATATCCGTCATGGTGATGCTGTTCGGGAAAGTAACGCGCACCACGCTCATCGGGCGGCCGGTGATCACGGCGCGACCGGCCATGGGCAGCCCGCCCAGTTCGTCAAGTCCTCCGGTCACGACGCGGGTGCCGGTCTGCAGGTCGATCACGACAGTTCCGGGGCCGCTGCCAAAAGTGACAAGGCGGCCGAAATCAATATCAGTTTCGATCTGGAGGTCAGCCTGCTGGCCGTTCCCGCCTCCGTTCCCGTTTCCGTTGCCATTTCCATTGCCCGGCGAACCGGGGCCATTGCCCGGACGGCCACCGCCATTGCCGCCTCCATTGGGCGGCGGATTGGTTTCGCAGAACGGGCATGCGCCTTGCGCCGTTGCCGGGGCAGCGGGGAGGCTGGCTATGAACAGCGCAGCCACAATCAGGGCAGCGAGACGGATCATGGCCCTGATTTTCGCCGATCAGGGTTAATGAGTGGTTACGTATAAAACCTTAGTATGAAAATCAGGGCATTGCTGGCGGGTTACTAGCCGAACAGCGCGTATAATCCGCGCCCTTCGCGCTTCAGCCAGCGATCCGATGCCTTGATGTCCTCTTCGAACAACTCCCCCAGCAGCGCGTGGAAGGCGGGGCTATGATCGAAATGGACGAGATGCGCGACCTCATGCGCCACGACAGAGCGGCGGACATGGTCCGGGGCCATCACCAGCCGCCAGTTGATCCGCACGGTCCCGCTGGTGGAGCAACTGCCCCAGCGGCGCTGGGCGCGGCTCAGCCGCAGGGCCGGGGCGGGCAGGGCGGCGCGGTTGCAATAATGTGCCAGATCATCTTGCAGCAAGGTGAGCGCTTCACCCTCCAGCCAGCGCTGGACCCGCTTTGCCAGCCCCTCTTCCGGACCACCCACATGCAGGCCGCCATCCCTGCGTCTGGCCCGGCGCGCTGCGCTTTCCTGCCAGTGAAGTGCCAGCTCTTCGCCGCGAAAAGGGATAGGGCTGGCGGGCGTGAATATGGCCTGGGGGGCAAGCTTGCCCAATTGTTGTTCCAGCCATTCCCGCCGCGATTCCACAAAGCTCAGCGCTTCTCGGCTGGGGCACCATTGGGGCATGGTCACCCGTACTTCGCTGCCATCGGGGGCCAGCCGCATGGTCAGGCGGCGCGCGGTGGGATGGCGGCGCAGGGCAATGGGCAGAGTGCGCCCGGCCAGTTCCACCACCGGATCTGCTGGCGATCGGCGCAGCCAGTCGATCACGCCTCGTCCCATTCGACGATGTGATGTTCCAGCGGCCCGGCATCATTCTCGCTGACCACCCGCCCGGCAACGGAAATACCCGCCCGGCGGACGGAATTGGGATCGCCGGAAAGCAGCGGATGCCAGCTATGCAGAGGCTTGCCATCCGCCCGCAGCCGGTAAGCGCAGCTGGCAGGAAGCCAGGCGATTTCATCCACCAGCTTTGCGGTCAGCCGCAGGCAATCAGGCACAAAGGCCTTGCGATTGCGATAGTCACTGCAGCGCGCGGTTCTGGTGTCGAGCAGCATGCAGGCAACATTGGTCTGCTCAATCGCGCCGGTATCGGCATCTTCCAGCTTGTGCAGGCAGCACCGCCCGCAGCCATCGCATAGGGCCTCCCATTCGGGGCGGGTCAGCTGGTTGAGCGGCAGCTCCCAGAAGCGATCCCTCAGCTCACCCATTTATCCAGCTCGGCGGCAATGGCTTCCGGTCCCTGATCGGTGGGCAGGGTGGCGATGGGTTTGCCATCGGGATCGAAGAGATAGGTGATGTTGGTGTGATCCACCAGATAGCCGCCGCCTGCCGTATCTTCCCCGCGATTATAATAGACGCGGAAGGCATCGCCGGCCTGTTTGACCTGTTCCGGTGTGCCGGTGAGGCCGATCAGCTGGTCGGAAAATGCGCTGGTGAACTGGCCCACCACGTCTGGCGTATCGCGCTCCGGATCGACGGAGATAAAGATGGGCTGGATCGAAGCCGCCCGCTCTGCATCTTCCTGCCCGAACAGCTTCAGGCCCTGAATCGTGCGCTGCATGTCAGTGGGGCAGATATCGGGGCAATAGGCATAGCCGAAATAGACGATGGTCCACTTGCCGCGAAAATCGGCCCAGCGAACAGTCTCGCCCTTGCTATTGATGAGTTCGAAATCACCGCCAATCGGCGCCCCGGCCAGCGGCGGCTCCTCATTCGTTTCGCTGCCTTGGGGGCTACACGCGGCCAGGGCGAGGGCAAGCGCGGGAACCCCCAGCGCTGCCAGCAGGTTTAGCGGACGAGAAAACAAAGGGGGCATGGCGGACTGGTTCATGCTCTGCTAACCGATCTTGGACAAGGACATTCGAGTCCATAACTAGGTAATAATTGGAGACTGGAAAGGTGGCACGCCCCTTTTTCCGCAAACATGGTTTGATCGCAGCTGCGGCTGCCCTGCTGGCAAGTGTGCCGGCGGGCGGGCAAATGTTCTCTGACGGCTATGAATTCCTCAAATCGGTGAAGGACCGCAACGGGGATGAAGTTACCGACGCGCTGAACGAGCCGGGCACGACTGTTATCAATGCGCGTGACATCACCAGCGGGGAAACCGCGCTGCATATCGTCACGGCCCGGCGCGATGTGGTGTGGATTCAGTTCCTGGCGCAAAAGGGCGCCAATCCCAATATTGCCGACAAGAAAGGCGTCACGCCGCTGATGCTGGCTGTCAGTCTGGGTTTCGTGGAAGGTGTCGATGCGCTGATTGATGCAGGCGCGCGCACCGATGTGGCCAATGATGCCGGTGAAACACCGCTGATTGCTGCTGTGCACCGCCGCGATGCGGGCATGGTGCGCCTGCTCCTGTCCAAAGGGGCCGATCCGGAACGCAATGACAATTCCGGCCGCTCGGCGCGCGATTATGCAACCCTGATGGGGCGCAATTCGGCCATGCTCGCGGAAATTGAACGCGCTGATGAAGAGCGCAAGGGCAAGCCGGAGGCAAAAACCTACGGCCCCAGTTTCTGACCATGGACATGGCCGATCTCACGCTTGATGAAATGCGCCTCGCACTGGCGCCTGCCATTGCCGATGCGGCAATTTTCGATGGCTGGGGCGAGGAAGCACTGGCCGAGACTGCCAGCCAGAACGGAGTTGATCTGGCTGTTGCCAAACTGGCCTTTCCGGGCGGGGCGATGGACATGATCTGCGCCTGGATCGACACGGTGGACGCAGCGATGGAGCGGGAATTGCCCGCGGAAAAGCTGGCCACAATGAAAATCCGCGAACGCATTCGCGTGCTGGTGCAGTTCCGGCTTGATCAGGCACTGGGCCGGGAAGAGGCCTTGCGCCGGGCCATGGCGATCATGGCGATGCCGCGCAATGCCCGCCGCGCGCTCAAGACCGCATGGCGCAGCGCCGATGCGATGTGGCGGCTCGCAGGCGATACGGCGACCGACTATAATCACTATACCAAGCGCACGATCCTCGCCGGTATCTATTCCGCCACGCTGGCTGTGTTCATCGACGATGAGAGCGAAGACAAGGCCGAAACCCGCGCCTTTCTCGACCGCCGGATCGACGGGGTGATGAAGTTCGAGAAGACCAAGGCCAAATGGCTGAACAGCGATCGGGAATATTTCAGCCCGGTCCGCTTTCTTGGCCGGCTACGCTACCCGGCGCGCTGAGCCGCCGCCCGCAAAGGGCCGGCAAATTTGCGTTCGGACAAAGACCGGTTGACTGCTCTGCGCCATGTAGGCTGGCATGGGAGTAGTTCTTATTGATAATCAGTTGCAATTGCTTGCGCGCTCTGGCAGCGGAGTCGCATGACTCTTGATGATCTCCAGCGTGGCCAGAGCGCGACTATCACTGCGGTGGACTGGTCGATGCTCGCCCCCGATGAAGCGAAGCGGCTGCGTGCGCTCGGGCTGGATGAAGGGGCAGAGGTTTCGCTGGCCCATGCCGGTGTGTTTGGCGGGCGCGATCCGCTGGCAATCGTGATCGGCCGGATGACCGTGGCCATGCGGCGCAACCATGCCCGTGCCATGGCGATCCGGGTGGAGCAGGCCTGAGATGACGCGCATTCGCACAGCCGCGCTGGTGGGCAATCCCAATGCGGGCAAGAGCGCGCTGTTCAACATGCTCACCGGTGCGCGGCAGAAAATCGCCAATTATCCGGGTGTTACAGTGGAGCGCAAGGCCGGGCGGCTGGTGCTGCCGGGCGGCGAGACACTGGAACTGATCGACCTGCCGGGCAGCTACAGCTTCGATGCCAGCAGCCCCGATGAAGAAGTAACGCGCAAGGTCGTCCACGGCGAATTCGCAGGCGAAGCGCAGCCCGAAGTGCTGGTGCTGGTGCTGGATGCGGCCAATCTGGAGCAGCATCTGGTCTTCGCGCAGGAAGTGCTGGCGCTGGGGCGGCCGACTGTGGTCGCGCTCAACATGATTGATCTGGCCGAGCGCGACGGGCTGGTGCTCGATCCCTCTGCCTTGTCCGAGGCACTGGGCGTGCCTGTGGTGCCGACCGTAGCGGTGCGGCGGCGCGGCATTGCCGATCTCGTCTGGGCGATCAACAATGCCGAGGTGCAGGCAGCCAGCGATCCGAAAGATCACAACCAGCCGCATCTGACTCTGCCGGAGCGGCGGCTGGCGGCGCGCAATATCGCCAAGGCGGCGATCCTTTCGCAAAGCGCAGAGCACCGCATCCATACGGGTCTGGACAAGCTTTTCCTCAATCCATGGCTGGGGCCGGTGATCCTGTTCGGCCTGCTATTCGTGATCTTCCAGGCAGTGTTCGCCTGGGCCACCCCTTTCGCTGACGCGCTGGATGGCGGGGTGGGGGCGATCAGCGAGTGGGTATCGGCTACACTGCCTGCCGGATTGCCGCGAGATTTTCTGACCGAAGGCGTGCTGGCCGGGGTCGGCTCTGTGGTGGTGTTCCTGCCGCAGATCGTGATCCTGTTCTTCTTTATCCTGCTGATGGAATCGACCGGATATATGGCCCGAGCGGCCTTTTTGATGGACCGCATGATGCAGTTTGTCGGCCTGTCCGGCCGCAGCTTCATCCCGCTGCTCTCCAGCTTTGCCTGCGCCATTCCCGGCATCATGGCGACGCGCAGCATTTCCGATCCGAAAGACCGGCTGACCACGATCCTGATCGCCCCGCTGATGACCTGTTCGGCGCGGCTGCCGGTTTACGCCGTGATCATCGCGGCCTTCATCCCCAACACCAAGGTGCTGGGGCCGGTAGGGTTGCAGGGGTTGGTGCTGTTTGCGCTCTATGTCGCGGGGATTATCGGCGCGATGGTCGTGGCGCTGGTGCTTCGCCGGTCTGTCACCAAGGGGGCAGCGAGCGGGTTCATCATGGAAATGCCGCGCTATCAGCTGCCGCATGTCAAGGATTTGCTGATCGGCCTGTGGCAGCGCGCTTGGGTGTTCCTGCGCCGCGCGGGCACGATCATCTTTGCCGCCACGGTGATCCTGTGGGTGCTGCTCAGTTTCCCCAAGGCCGGGCCGGGGGAAAGCCAGATGGACGCTTCCATCGCGGGCAAGCTGGCGACGGGCCTACATGTCGTGGTCGAACCGATTGGCTTCAACCGCGAAATGGCGCTGTCGCTGATCCCCGCCATGGCCGCGCGCGAAGTGGCGGTTGCCTCGCTGGCGACGACCTATGCCGTGGATGCCGAGGATGAAGAGGCCGAAGCCGAAGGGCTGGCGAAAACGCTTTCCACCCGCTGGAGCCTGCCCACCGCGCTGGCCTTCCTCGCCTGGTTTGTCTTCGCGCCGCAATGTCTTTCGACCATTGCCGTGGCACGGCGAGAGACGAATGGCTGGAAATGGCCCGCCTTCATGCTCGCTTACCTGTTCGCTCTGGCTTATCTGACAGCGGGGCTGACCTACTGGATCGCGGTGGCGGCGGGGCTTTAGCCTAAGCGCGTGGCATCCGGTGTGGGAAATGCCCCCTGCCGACTGGCACCAGCGGCTCGCTTTCGATAAGCCAAGCCGACTCAAAGAGAGGAAAGCGATTCCATGGCTGGCAGCCTCAACAAAGTTATGCTCATCGGCAATCTTGGTGCCGATCCCGAAATCCGCAGCTTCCAGAATGGCGGCAAAGTGGCCAATCTGCGCATTGCGACCACGGAAACGTGGAAGGATCGCAATACGGGCGAGCGGCAGGAACGCACCGAATGGCACACGGTGGCGATTTTTTCCGAAGGGCTGGTGGGCGTCGTTGAACGCTTTCTGCGCAAGGGCAGCAAGGTCTATGTCGAAGGCCAGTTGCAGACCCGCAAATGGCAGGACCAGAGCGGCAATGATCGCTATTCAACAGAAGTCGTGCTGCGCGGGATGAATGGCACGCTGACCATGCTTGATGGTGCCAGCGGCGGTGGCGGCGGTGGCGGCAACCGCGGCGGTGGTTCTGGCGGCGGCTGGAACCAGGGCGGTGGCGGCTCTGGTGGGGGCGGCAATGGCGGCGACAATGGTGGCGGCTGGAATCAGGGCGGCGGCGGGTCGTCCGGTGGCGGCTCCAACTATGACGATCTGGATGACGATATCCCGTTCTGAGGCGAAGAAAGCTGAGCCGGTGAAGCACTGTTTCTGCCGGAGGAGGGGCAGCTTTCGCTGACAGAGCGTGGCTTGTCCTGCGGCTTTATTTTCGGGCGATTTCCGCCGCCGCATCGCTGGCGAGCTTGTCCACCCGTTCATTCTCGACATGGCCATTATGCCCGCGCACCCAGTTCCAGGTGATCTTGTGGCGTGCGCTCGCTTCGATCAGATCGTGCCACAGATCGGCATTGAGCACGGGCTTCTTGCTGGCATTGACCCAGCCGCGCTTCTTCCAGCCGTGGACCCATTTGGTGATCCCGTCGATCACATATTTGCTGTCGGAAAAAAGATCGACCTCGCAAGGTTCGGTCAGAGCATTCAGACCTTCGATGACAGCCTGCATTTCCATGCGGTTATTGGTCGTGTCTGCAACCGCGCCGGACAGTTCCTTTTCATGCTGGCCCATGCGCAGCAACGCGCCCCAACCGCCGGGGCCGGGATTGCCTTTGCAGGCACCATCCGTGAACAGTTCCACACGCTTCATGCGGCAAAGGGCTGATCGCCCATTTCCTTGTAAAAGCGCATGCGACGGGCAAAATCCATCGGGTCCTTGCGCATCACCAGTGCATCGTCCGGCGTGTGCAGCCAGTCATAGGCGCGCGTGGAGAGGAAACGCATTGCTGCGCCCTGTGCCATCAGCGGCAAAGCCTGCCGTTCTGCGTCGCTCAATGGCCGGACCGCTTCATATCCAGCCATTAATGCTGCGGCGATATCGGGGCGAAATTCGCGTCCGCCGGCGCCAAAGCACCATGCGGCGTGGGTGACGGCAAGGTCATAGGCGGTGATATCGGTGCAGGCGAAATAGAAGTCGAT
>JAGREF010000064.1 GCA_020446665.1 Sphingomonadaceae bacterium | reverse complement strand
ACGGCGAATTGGTCCACGCGGCCTAGCAACCAATCCATGCCAGAGCTTCCAGAAGTCGAAACAACGGTCCGGGGCCTCGCCCGGTTCCTTGATGGAGAGCGGATCACGCGAGTGACGCTCAACCGGCCAGATATGCGCCGCCCCTTCCCCCCCGATCTGGTGCAGCTACTGACCGGGGCGACGATCACCGGGCTCGGGCGGCGGGCCAAATACGGGCTGATCCACACGGATCGGGCGCAAACCATGGTGTTCCATCTGGGCATGAGCGGGCGCTGGCGAATTGATCCCGAAGAAGTGGGCAAACATGATCATCTTGTGATGGAAACGCAGGGCCATCGCTTTGCATTATGCGACCCGCGCCGGTTCGGCTCAGTTGATCTGGTCACCACCGAAACCCTGGAAAGCTGGGGTCCCTTTGCTGCAATGGGGCCGGAACCGCTGAGCGAAGAGCTGTCCGCTGCGTTGCTCAAGGCAGCGCTGGCCGGGCGCAAACAGGCAATCAAGCTGCTCCTGCTCGACCAGCGGATCATTGCCGGGCTGGGCAATATCTATGTCTGCGAAGCGTTGTGGCGCGCCGGGATCAGCCCGCGCCGTGCCGGCGGGCGCGTGACGCGGCCCATGCTGGAACGGCTGGTGCCCGCGATCAAGGAAGTGCTGGAACAATCCATCCGCGATGGCGGCTCATCCTTGCGCGACTATGCACAGCCCGATGGCGAACTGGGCTATTTCGCCACGCGCTTTGATGTTTACGGCCGCGAAGGCGAGGCGTGCCACCGCGCAGATGGCGGGACCATTGGCCGCATTCAGCAGGGCGGGCGCAGCAGCTGGTATTGCCCAGTCTGCCAGAAGTAGCTGCCTTTTGCTTGACGATTCGCAGGGTGCCCGCTAAGGGCGCCGCTTTCCGGCGGTAACCGCCATTTTCGAGATTTGACAGACAGGGTTTTCCGGCCGCGCAGCGCCGCGGCCCGAGATAGGAAGAAACATGGCCAATACGCCGCAAGCACGCAAGCGCATCCGTCGCAACGCCCGCCGCACCGAAATCAACGGTGCCCGCATGAGCCGCATCCGTTCCTTCGTGAAGAAGGTCGAAGCAGCCATCGAAGGTGGCAACAAGGAAGAAGCCGCTGCGGCGCTCAAGGCTGCGCAGCCCGAAATGGCCCGCGGTGTCGCTCGCGGTGTGCTGCACAAGAACACTGTAGCGCGGAAAATGTCGCGCCTGTCCAAGCGAGTCGCTTCCCTGTGATTCGCTGCCCCTGATGGGGCAATGATCTCGTAAAACAGCCAAGGGGCCGGTCGCGAAAGCACCGGCCCTTTTGCTATGTTACAATGGCGTTACATGTTGCGATGCAACAAGTCAGGAAGTCCCGCGATTCGCGCCAGGTGATTTTCAAAATCACAAGGTAAACAGCGGATTAAACGGGCCTCTGCGGCACTGCGCGAGTCAACACAATTATTTCAGTTTTTTTGCATTCCACAGCCTTGCTTCCACAGCTTTGCTGCTCTTTATAACACTGCAACACCGGGGCCAGGACGGACCCGGTTCTTACAGATTGAATTGATTGGATTCAGCCCGAATCATGCGATTCTGGCAAAGGGCGAAGCCTTGTCCAATCACGAAGATCGGCATGCGCAGTCGGGATGCTGCGTCAAGGGGTGAGACGGACAGGATAATGGTGCAAAAGCCGGACGCGGGCGCAAAGCGCAAACGCAATGATGACACAATCGAAGATCTGGAAGCGGTAAATCTTGCAGCAGACTGGTCGGATATCAGCCTGGGCCTGCGCAAGGATTTGGGGCACCAATTGTTCAGCCAGTGGATTCGCCCGATCCAGCTGGGCGGTTTCTGCAAGGATACGGGCACGCTCGACCTCTATTTGCCGACGGAATTCTCTGCCAACTGGGTGCAGGATCGATTCGCTGACCGGCTTTCGCTGGCATGGAAGATCGCCCGCAGCGAAGTGAAGAATGTGCGCATTCAGGTGCATCCGGGTCGGCGTCAGCTGCCCGAATTGCGGCTCGACGATGGACGTCGCCCGGCCAATGACAGCGTCAGCGCAATGGCCATGGCGGCCAACACTCTGGGCGATCAGGGCTTTACCTCTTCGGTCGGCCTCGACCCGTCGCTGACCTTTGCGGCATTCGTCACTGGCGAGGCCAATGTGCTGGCCTGCAACGCCGCGCAGCGCATGGCCGCGACTGAAACGCCGCAATTCAGCCCGCTCTATCTCAAGGCCGCCACCGGCCAGGGCAAGACCCATCTGATGCACGCCATCGGCCACGCCTATCTGCAGGCCCATCCGCGCGCGCGCATCTTCTATTGCAGCGCAGAACGCTTCATGGTCGAATTCGTCCAGGCGCTCAAAGCCAATCAGATGATCGAATTCAAGGCGCGCTTGCGCAGTTTCGATCTGCTGCTGGTGGACGATATCCAGTTCATCATCGGCAAGGCGAGCGCGCAGGAAGAATTGCTCTACACCATCGACGCTCTGCTGGCAGAGGGCAAACGTCTGGTCTTCGCCGCTGACCGCGCGCCGCAGGCGCTGGACGGGGTGGAACCGCGCCTGCTCAGCCGCCTGTCCATGGGGCTGGTGGCAGACATCCAGCCCGCCGATATCGAGCTGCGCCGCAAGATCCTCGTCTCCAAGCTGAGCAAATTCGCTCCGCTCGACGTGCCCGATGATGTGATCGATTTCCTCGCCCGCACTATCACCCGCAATGTGCGCGAACTGGTGGGCGGCCTGAACAAGCTGATCGCCTATGCCCAGCTGACCGGGCAGGAAGTGTCGCTCCAGCTGGCCGAAGAGCAGCTGACCGATATTCTCAGCGCCAATCGCCGCCGGATCACGATTGACGAAATCCAGCGCACTGTGTGCCAGTTCTATCGCATTGACCGTGCAGAGATGAGCAGCAAGCGGCGCGCCCGCGCAGTCGTGCGCCCCCGGCAGGTGGCGATGTATCTGGCAAAAGTGCTGACCCCGCGTTCCTATCCGGAAATCGGCCGCAAATTTGGCGGGCGCGATCACTCCACTGTGATCCATGCCGTGCGGCTGATCGAGGATCTGCGCCAGCGCGATGCCGATATGGATGGCGATGTGCGCAGCCTGCTGCGCCAGCTGGAGAGCTGAAGAAGTCATCGACAAGCTCTCCACAGCCTGCCAACAGGCTGCGCATGAATGTGCCCACACCCTCGCACCCCATCTCCACCCTGCCCCACAGCCTTTGGGACACGCTGGTGCGCGGGATGCGGGGCAAGTGTCCGCGCTGCGGCGGGGCGAGCCTGTTTCGCAAATGGCTCAAGCCGCGCGATGCCTGCGCAGCCTGCGGGGTGGATCTGACGCCGCAACAAGCGGATGATTTCCCGGCCTATATTTCGATCTTCGTCACCGGCCATTTGCTCGCGCCGGTGATCATCATGCTGGTGCGCGATTATGCGCTGACGCCGGGGCAAATGGCGGCAATCATCCTGCCGCTGGCCGCCGCATTGATGCTCGCCGTGCTGCAACCGGCCAAAGGCGCGGTGATTGCCATGCAATGGTGGCATGGCATGCACGGCTTTGTCCGCGAGCGGCCGCCCGGCTTCGATCAGCCTGCTTCCAAATGAGCCTCGCGCCCGAACGCCTTGATCGCTTTGCGCGCCATATCGTCCTGCCCGAAATTGGCGGTGCGGGGCAGGCAAGGCTGGTGGAGAGCCATGTCGTGCTGGTGGGGCTGGGCGGGATCGGCAACCCGGCCCTGCAATATCTGGCCGGGGCCGGAATCGGACGATTGACGCTGGTCGATAGCGACACCGTCGATGCCAGCAATCTGCAACGGCAAACGATCTTTTCCGAACGCGATGTCGGCCATGGCAAGGCAGTGGCCGCGCGCCGCTGGGTACAGAATTTCGACAAGTCGCTGGACATCACGATCAGCGACCGGCGCATCACAGCCGACAATGCCGCCGCGCTGGTTGCAGGGGCAGACCTCGTGCTCGACGGGACTGACAATTTCGCCACCCGCCTTGCCGTGTCCGATGCCTGTGTCGCTGCTGGCGTGCCATTGCTCTCTGCCGCTGTCGGGCGGTTCCAGGGCCAGGTAGCCGCCTTTGCCGGGCATTTGCCCGATCAGGCCTGCTATCGCTGCTTCGTTGGCGATGCATTTGACGCAGAGGATTGCGACACCTGCGCCGATGATGGCGTGCTGGGCGCGATGGTCGGATGGGTCGGCACATTCGCCGCGATGCAGGCGGTGCGGGTGCTGCTGCAAGGCGTCAGCGCCCGGCTGGGCGATCCGCAATGGGGCACGCTCCACCTGATGGACGGGCTGCAGCCGGGCATGCGGAGCATGCGGATACCAAAGGATCCGGGCTGCAAGCTGTGCGGCGCGAGCGCCTGAGGTCAACGCGCCAGCATCTCCTCCACCCACATCGGCACCAGTTCCCCTGCCCTGCCCTGACGGCTCTCATGGAACCAGTTCGATCCTTCGCTGCGTTCGAGGTTGAGCTCCTGAGTTTGCACCCCCAGCTCGCGGGCATCGCGGACAAACCCTGCCGCAGGATAGACCGCACCGCTCGTGCCAATGCTCACGAACAGGTCGGCATTACGCAGGGCGGTATAGATCCGGTCCATCTGATAGGGCATTTCGCCAAACCACACGACATCAGGGCGCAGCATCGGGGCACGGCAGACCGGGCATGGCGGGCGGTCAATCATCGGCGCATCCCACGGGCTGCGCATTTCGCAGGCGGTGCAGAGCGCGCTTTTCAATTCACCATGCATGTGAAGCACACGGCTGGCGCCAGCACGTTCATGCAGATCATCGACATTCTGCGTGACGATCAGCAGGTCCCCGCCCCATTCTGCATCGAGCCGCGCCAGGGCTGCGTGCGCGGCATTGGGCTCTACCCTGGTCAGCGCAGCGCGGCGCATATCGTAAAAATTGAGCACCAGATCGGGGTCGCGCGCAAAACCTTCCGGCGTGGCGACATCCTCCACCCGGTGCTGCTCCCACAGCCCGCCGGCATCGCGGAAGGTATCAATCCCGCTTTCCGCAGAAATCCCGGCCCCGGTGAGAATGACAATGTTGCGGATTTGGCTCATCTCCCCCATGAAACACGCCAGCAAAGGGGATGCAATGGCACGGATCGGTATAATCGGCAGCGAAGGGCGCATGGGGCAGGCGCTGATGCAGGCAGTGGCCGCTGCCGGGCATGAAGTCGCAGGCGGCGTCGATAAAGGCGCGGATGTTGCCGGTCTGGCGGACCGCAGCGATGTGCTGGTCGATTTCTCCGCCCCTGCTGCGCTGGAGACAAATCTCCACGCCGCCATCGGCGCGGGCATCCCGCTGGTGATCGGCACGACCGGGCTGGAAGAGGCACACCACTCTGCCATCGATGCGGCTGCGCGGGTGGTGCCGATCCTGCAGACGGGCAACACTTCGCTGGGCGTCACCTTGCTTGCCCATCTGGTGCGTGATGCGGCCAGTCGGCTGGGGCCGGACTGGGATATCGAGATTGTCGAAATGCACCACCGGATGAAGGTGGATGCGCCATCGGGTACCGCGTTGTTGCTGGGCGAAGCGGCGGCGGAAGGGCGCGGGATTGATCTTGCCAGCAACAGCGAAAGCGGTCGCCATGGCCAGACCGGCGCACGCGCAGAAGGGGCGATTGGCTTTGCCGCCCTGCGCGGTGGCACAGTGGCGGGGGAGCACAGCGTGATCCTGGCCGGGGAGCAGGAACGGCTGACCTTGTCCCACAGCGCAGAAAACCGCATGATCTTTGCCCGCGGGGCAGTGAAGGCGGCAGAATGGCTGCTGGGCAAGGGGGCCGGGCGTTACACCATGCCGCAAGTACTGGGATTGTAGCATAGACACAGTTCGGGGGGACTGAGACAGGATGGCGGGGAAACGGGAATTTCTCTATCACCAGCTCTTTGTGGGGGCTGAACCGGACGGGCGGCTGACCGTTACCAACCGGCTGCTGATTTTCGTCATTGTGCTGGCGGTTACCACCGCTGCGCTTTCCACTGAGCCGCTGATTACCGGCGAATGGCACCATATCCTGCTGATCAGCGAACTGGTCTTCGGGGCGATTTTCCTGCTCGAATATGTCGCGCGCATCTATGCCGCTGCGGAAGTGCCCGGACCGGGGACAGACTGGCAAAAGCGCTGGCATTTCATCCGTTCGCCCTTGGGCCTGATTGACTTGCTGGTGGTGGTTTCCACCCTCATCCCCTTCATCACCGCCGATGCGGCCATGCTGCGCACCGTGCGCCTGCTGCGCGTCTTTGCCGTGATGAAGTTCGGGCGCTTTTCCAGAGCAATCCGCGAAATCAACAGCGCGATTGGTGAACGGGCAGATGATCTGATCGTCACCATGGCGCTGGCAGGCGTGTTGCTGCTGGTCGGGTCCACCGCCATGTATATGACCGAGGGGCATCTCCAGCCTGAGGAATTCGGCTCCATCCCGCGCGCGCTCTGGTGGGCGATCATCACGCTCACTACGGTCGGCTATGGCGATGCCGCGCCGATCACGCCGCTGGGCAAGATGTTTGCTTCGATCGTCGCCCTGTGCGGCATCGCGCTGGTAGCCATGCCCACCGGCATTATTGCGGCGGCTTTCTCCGATGCGATGCAGCGTCGGCGCGATGAAAAGCTGGAGGAATTGCGCCGCCACCTTGAGGAAATCGAGGAAGAGGAAGAGGTGATCGAAGAACGCCTTGCCGAAATGTCCCGCCTCGGCCGCAACCGCAAGCCTCTGCCAAAGAAGAAGAAGTGACCAGGGACCAGATCTTCGAATTCTTCCGCCGTCTGGCAGAGGATGACCCGGCGCCGGAGACCGAGCTGGAATATGGCAATGCCTATCAGCTGGTGGTGGCCGTGGCCCTTTCCGCACAGGCGACCGATGTGGGAGTGAACAAGGCCACGCGCGCTCTGTTCGCCAAGGTTGAAACACCGCAGCAGATGCTAGCTCTGGGCGAGGAGGGCTTGAAGGAGCACATCAAGACCATCGGCCTGTTCAACAGCAAGGCAAAGAACGTGATCGCGCTGAGCCAGCTATTGGTGGACGAATATGGTGGCGAAGTTCCCGACAGCCGCGAGGAACTGGTCAAGCTGCCGGGCGTGGGGCGCAAGACCGCCAATGTCGTGCTCAATTGCTGGTTCGGGCAGGAAACCTTTGCTGTCGATACCCACATATTCCGCGTCGGCAACCGCACCGGCATGGCCAAGGGCAAGACCCCCGAAGCGGTCGAAGCCAAGCTGGAAAAGCGCGTGCCGGTACCCTTCCGCCTGCACGCCCATCACTGGCTGATCCTG
>JAGREF010000063.1 GCA_020446665.1 Sphingomonadaceae bacterium | reverse complement strand
CGCGCACGAAATGGGCCTGATCGTGGTAGTGATTGTCGATCACTTCGCTCCAGTGTTTCCCTTCATGCAGCATGAAGGCAGCAAGGCTGCGCATGAAACGCTGGCGGCGCAGCAGCAGCTTGGGCGAGAAGCCGAAATGGCGGCGGCACAGCCGCTCGAGCGAGCGTGTGGACAGCCCTGCCCGGTCCGCCAATTCCGCAACTGTGCTCATGTCCGTATCGACAATCGCGGCATGGACGGCACGTATGCGTGGTTCATCTTTGACTGGCTCGTCCACGCTGCGGAAGAAGGCGACCAGCCGCTCAAACTCCGTTTCATCATCGCGGTCCTCGGTGAACAACCTATCCGCCAGGGCGCCGAAGCGGGCAAAGACCGGGTCGGTCTCGCCATTGACGACCTGGTTGGCGTGGGCCGATGCGTCAACACCGATAAAGCGCGCCCAGCCGAGTGGAAACAGGCCGATGCCCCACATGCGCGTCGTACCCAGTTCGAACCGGCCAGGCAGAGAACTGGGTCCGGTCGCCGTCAGCCGGGCATTTTCCAGCACCGGACCGCCGGGAATTTCCGAAACCGGCGGCTGGCCCTTGAAGAAGCGCAAATTGGCCCATTCCGGCTGGAGATAGTCCTGCACTGTCCCGCCATCGGGAACGGTCAGCTCAAGCCGGGAGAAGGTCGTGAAACAGCCTTCGAGGTCAGGCGGTGGCCGGAAGAAGCGGACATCAATGTCGCAATCCTGCCCCATGACTATGCGCGCGCCCCCTTGCTGACACCAAGCTGACTAAGGCAGCCACCGGCCAAGGTCAAGGAGAATTTGTAGAAACGCGACACAAAACGGGCGCTGCGGAGCTTTTCCGCAACGCCCGTTTGGAATTGTCACAAAGCTGACAGCCGGTTGGCTGCGCTCCCGACGCGAATCAGGCCAGGGCCTGCTTCGCCTGCGTGATGATCGCCTTGAAGGCTGCGCCTTCGTTCATGGCGAGATCAGCCATCACCTTGCGGTCGAGCTCGATGCCGGCCTTCTTCACGCCGTTCATGAACTGCGAATAGGTCAGGCCTTCAGCGCGAACAGCGGCGTTGATGCGCTGGATCCACAGGGCGCGGAAGTTCCGCTTCTTAACCTTGCGGTCGCGATAGGCATACTGGCCGGCCTTTTCGACGGCCTGGCGGGCGACGCGAATCGTGTTCTTCCGGCGGCCGCGATAGCCCTTCGCCTGGTCGAGAATCCGCTTGTGCTTGGCGCGGGTGGTAACACCGCGTTTGATGCGTGGCATTGCTTAGTACTCCTGTCTCTCGTTCGGGCTCAGTCGAGGCCGTAAGGGGCCCACGACTTCACGGCCTTGCTGTCCGCGTCGGACAAGACCTTGGTGCCGCGATTGGTGCGGATGTACTTGGCATTGTGGCTGATCAGGCGGTGGCGTTTGCCAGCCACACCGTGCTTGATCTTGCCGGTTGCGGTGATCTTGAAGCGCTTCTTCACACCACTCTTGGTCTTCATCTTGGGCATTTTCATCTCCTTTGCAGAGACACGTCCAACCCGCCCTGGCAGCCCTTTCAGCCAGGCGGGCCCTATGATTCTTGAGGAATCACGTGTCAGTGAAGGGCGCGCAACTAGTCGCAAGCCGCAACAAAGGCAAGGGTCAATACACGCTCACTGCCCGAAGGGTAGATAGCCGCTCTGCATAAGCCAGACAGCGAAGTCGCCATCAGGGATCAGTTCGTTTTGCTGATCAAGTTCCCCGTTCCAGAGATAGGCCTGCACTACATGGCTTTCCCCTTCTCCGTCGACAGCAGTAATTTCCTCCCGCCGGTATTCGCCTGCAAGCGGATCAACCGGATCGACGCTCTCGAAGCGATCAAGCGCGGCCAGGTCCACATTCCCCGCATCATGCATCCGCCCATGGACCAGATCGTCTCCCGGCAGCAAAACCGGGTAAGCGCCGCCTGGGCCGGTCACGGCATAGATTGTTCCGCGCACAGTGGCAGGCTGCCCCGGCCCGATCCCAGCCAGCAAGCTGCGCACAGGTGGTGGGGCCACTTCCCCCATCAACACGCCGTAAAAGAACAGTTTCATGGTCCCGAAACACCCCAAATCTGCCGCCCTCGACTCTTCATCAGTATAGGCTAATTTAGTTCATTCTAATAAGGGGGAGAGGAGAGAATAATGAAGAAAATACTGGTCGCATTGTGCGCTGCATCCGTCGCACTCGGGCTATCCGTGCCCGCATCGGCTGCGGCTGATCCCACCGGCACCTATACGCGCAAGAATGGCGATACCGTTCGCGTCTGGGTGACCGAAGGCAAGCTCTATTGCCGTATTACCGAAGGCAAGAAGAAAAATTTCGAGATGTGCCACGGCATGACTGACAGCGGCGAAGCCTGGACCGGCAAGAAGATGAAGCATCCCGGCATGCCCGGCTTCATGAGCTTCAACGGAACGGTCACCAGCGATGCAAGCTCGATCAAGATCAAGGGCTGCGCCATGGGCATGAGCATGTGCGATGCGGAAGTCTCGACTCGCGTCAAATGAGCGAGCCGGGTGAAAGTCCAACCGGGGTCAGGTGGAGAGTATACAAGCGCGCGATTATTCAGCGCTTTCCTACTTCCCCCTGGGCCGCCATGGTGTGACCGGCTCTTTGCAAATGTCGGTCGAGAACAAAATTTTCTCCTATAGGGTGTCACCCTGTCCGGGATGAAAAATTTTCGTCTATGTGCCTGTAATATATAGCAGTGCCCTGTTCTGGCAGGGTGACACATTGTCACTTGTGTCACCCTGCAGCAGGGCGGATCAATGGTGGCAGGCGAGCGCGTCGACCACGTCCTCCTGCCGGGCGGGATCGCCCAGCGCCAGCACATGGCCATCAGCACCGGGACCCAGCGGATCGCCATTCCAGTCAGACATGACACCGCCTGCGCCCTCTACCACCGGCACCAGCGCGGCCCAGTCATACAGTTTCAGCCCGGCCTCGCAGACAATGTCGAGCTGACCGGTGGCGAGCATGGCGTAATTATAGCAGTCGCCGCCCATCACCATCCGGCGGTGATTGGTCTTGGCCGCCAGCGCCATGAAATGCTCCCCTTGATGGTCGTCGAAATAATGCGGCCCGGTGGTCGCCAGCGTGGCAGCTGACAATTCCCGGCAAGGGCGCGTCGCTACCGGCTTGCCATTAAGCGTGGTCGGCTGCCCGGCGACACCCAGCCAGCGTTCCTGCAGCACCGGCTGGTCGATCACGCCCAGCACCGGCCAGCCATCCACCAGCAGCGCGATCAGAGTGCCGAAGATCGGCCGCCCCGCAATAAAGCCTGCCGTGCCGTCAATCGGATCGAGCACCCACTGGCGGCCAGAGCGCCCCTCTTCGACTCCGAATTCCTCCCCATGCACGCCATCCTGCGGGCATTCCGCCTTGAGAATACGCCGCATCGCCTCCTCCGCCGCGCGGTCAGCAACGGTCACGGGCGAAGCATCATCCTTGCTCTCCACGGCAACGCTGCGAAAATGCGGCAGGATTTCCGCCCGCGCGGCATCGGCGAGGCGGTGAGCGAGAGCGATTTCAGCACTGAGGTTCATGGCCAGTGCCATGCGCGGCACCTGCGTTCCGGTCAAGCGGCAGGATCAGCGCAGCTTAATCGGTGGCGGCGGTTCGCAGCGGCTGGCCATCCTTGACGATCCAGCTGGCCACGCCGCGCATACCCTCTGGCCCCGCCAGCCCGCCATGGACCATGCCCGCGGGAATACGGACGCCTTGCCCCGCCTGCAGGACCAGATCCGGTTCCCCCTGCCGCATCACTGTCGCACTGCCGCCCATCACATAGAGGAATTCCTCCCCCGAATGGGTGTGACGGGGGATGACGCCGCCGGCAGGCATCACCAGATCGCCCATGACAAGATGATAACCGGGCGCAGCCTCAATCGCGCCTTCAAGCACGAGATTCACACCTTGCGGCTGGGTCAGGATGGCCTGCCCGCCTGCTGCCGGAAGCGAGGCGCAGCCTGAGAGCAACGGGACCGAAAGGAGCGCTGCAAGTCGCATGCGCCGGATCAGTCGAACAGGCTCGACACCGAGCTTTCATCGGCGATCCGGCGGACTGCCTCGCCGATCAGCGGGGCGATGGTCAGTTCGCGGATCTTTTGCGAATCCTTGGCCGCATCGGTGGCAAGGATCGTGTCGGTGATCACCAGTTCCTTCAGCGCGGAGCCATCGACCCGGGCGACTGCACCGCCGGAGAGCACGCCATGGCTGATATAGGCAGCCACGCTCTTCGCACCGCTATCGAGCAACGCCTGCGCTGCGTTGCAGAGCGTACCGCCCGAATCGATGATGTCGTCAATCAGGATGCAATGGCGCCCGGACACGTCGCCGATGATGTTCATCACTTCGCTTTCGCCGGGGCGGTCGCGGCGTTTATCGACGATGGCGAGCGGCGCATTGTCGAGCCGCTTGGCCAGCGCGCGGGCACGCACCACACCGCCGACATCGGGGCTGACGACCATCAGGTCCTGATCGCCATAACGCGCCTGAATATCGGCGGCCATCACCGGCGCTGCATAGAGATTGTCCGTCGGAATATCGAAGAAGCCCTGGATCTGCCCGGCATGGAGATCGACCGACAAGACCCGGTCTGCACCCGCTTGCGTAATCAGATTTGCCACCAGCTTGGCCGAAATCGGCGTGCGCGGGCCGGGCTTCCGATCCTGCCGTGCATAACCGAAATAGGGCACCACCGCCGTGATCCGCTTGGCCGAAGCGCGTTTCAGCGCATCGATGCAGATCAGCAATTCCATGAGATTGTCATTCGCCGGAAAGCCGGTTGACTGGACGATGAAGACATCCTCACCGCGGACATTCTCGTGGATCTCCACGAAGATTTCCTCATCCGCGAAACGCCGCACACTGGCGTCGGTCAGCGGAATTTCCAGATAGGCGGCAATGGCACGGGCAAGCGGCAGGTTCGCATTGCCGGACATGATCTTCATGGCTGAGGTCCTCCGCTAAATCCGGCCCGTCAGGCGGGCACGACTCGCCAGCGCCGGGATAGCCGTGCGTCACATGATTGCAACCTGCAAGCTTTGCCGGGTTGGGGAGAACCCCCGCCGCGATTATCAGTCGGTGTGGTGCTCGCCCCGAATCCAGCGGACCGTGCCACTGCTGGCGCGCATCACTACGCTTTCCGTGGTCATCTTGCCGCCGCGCATCCGCTTGACCCCATCAAGCAGGGAGCCGCTGGTAACGCCGGTGGCGGCGAAGATGCAGTCACCCTTGGCGAGGTCTTCCAGCTTGTAGATGCGGTTGAGGTCTTCGATCCCCCATTTGCGAGCGCGCGCTTTCTCGTCTTCATTGCGGAAGACCAACCGGCCATTGAACTGCCCGCCGACGCAGCGCAGGGCCGCTGCCGCCAGCACACCTTCTGGCGCGCCGCCCTGGCCCATATACATGT
>JAGREF010000062.1 GCA_020446665.1 Sphingomonadaceae bacterium | reverse complement strand
GCGCGCGGCTTTCGTTCGGGTTGCGGGCGTGGCGGAATTGGTAGACGCGCTGGTTTTAGGTACCAGTATCGAAAGATGTGGGGGTTCGAGTCCCTTCGCCCGCACCAATCCCGCCCATCCCAAGCTCCGCAGACAGTATAGATTAGTTTGAAAAGGCTTTAGTTCGCACCATGCAGATCAAAGAGACCACCAATGAAGGCCTCAAGCGCGGCTACCAGCTGACGATCCCGGCTTCTGACATCGAAGCGAAGATCGACGCGGAAGTGAAAAAGGTTGCGCCGCAAGTGCGCATGCCCGGTTTCCGCCCCGGCAAGGTGCCTGCCAATCTCGTGCGCAAGATGCACGGGGAACAGCTCCACGCGCAGGTCGTGAATGATGCGATTCGCGATTCGGTCGATTCGCTGATGCGCGACAAGCAACTGCGCCCGGCCATGCAGCCGAAGATCGAAATGGCTGAAGGCTATGATCAGGGCAAGGATGCCGAACTGACCGTCGAGCTGGAAGTGCTGCCCGAAGTGGAAGCCCCCGAAGTTGACGGGCTGAAGCTGGAAAAGCTGGTTGTGCCGGTGACGGACGAACAGGTTGACGAAGCGCTGCAGAACATCGCTTCGGGCCAGAAGAGCTACAAGGATGCCGCCAAGACCAAGAAGGCTGCCGATGGCGACCAGGTCATCATCGACTTCGTCGGCAAGCTGGATGGCGAGGCTTTCGAAGGCGGCAGCGCCGAAGATGCGCCGCTGGTGATCGGTTCCGGCCAGTTCATCCCCGGCTTTGAAGAACAGCTGGTGGGCGTTAAGACCGGCGACGAGAAGGTTATTTCGGTCACTTTCCCGGAAGATTATCCGGCGGAAGAGCTGAAGGGCAAGGAAGCGACCTTCGACATCACCGTCAAGCAGGTGAAGGTGGAAAGCGAAACCAAGGTTGACGAAGATTTCGCCAAGAACCTCGGTCTCGAAGGGCTGGACCAGCTCAAGGGCCTGCTGCGCGGCCAGCTGGAGCAGGAAACTGCCGGGCTGACCCGCACGCAGATGAAGCGCGCGCTGCTGGATCAGCTTGCTGCTGGCCATGATTTCGACGTGCCGGAAGGCATGGTGAATGCGGAATTCGAACAGATCTGGGCTCAGCTGCAGCAGGAAGCTGCGCGCGAGGAAGATCCCGAAGCCGCGATGAAGGAAATCGAAGCCGAGAAGGACGATTATCGCGATATCGCCGTGCGCCGCGTGCGCCTCGGCCTGTTGCTGTCCGAAATCGGTCAGAAGAACGGCGTGGAAGTCACCCAGCAGGAAATGAGCATGCTCATCCAGCAGGCGGCTCAGCAATATCGTGCGGAAGACCGTGAGCGGTTCATTCAGTATGTCCAGCAGGAGCCAATGGCTGCCGCTCAGCTGCGCGCACCGCTCTATGAAGACAAGGTCGTCGATTTCCTGTTCGACAAGGCTGAAGTGACCGAACGCGAAGTCACGCGTGACGAACTGCAGGCTGCGATCGAAGCAGAGGAAAGCGAAGAGGCGAAGAAGCCTGCTGCCAAGAAGAAGGCTCCGGCCAAGAAGGCAGCTGCCAAGAAGGCTCCGGCGAAAAAGGCTGACGCGGAAGAAAAGCCCGCGGCCAAGAAAGCCCCGGCCAAGAAAGCTGCAGAGGAAAAGCCTGCCGCGAAGAAGGCTCCTGCAAAGAAGCCCGCAGCGAAGAAGGCACCGGCCAAGAAGGCCCCCGCCAAGAAGGCTGACTAAGCCTCTTTTCCAGCTCGCAAGCTAATCAAGCCGCCGCGTCGGGGTGCCCGACGCGGCGGTTTGTTTTTATCTGGGCAAGTCCGTGCCGGCGTCCCAGCGGGTAAAGCCAGGTTCGGGCAGCTCTGTGCTCCGCGCCCGTTCATAGGCCGCGCCAATGGCGAGGACATTGGCATCGTCCCATCTGGTGCCGATGAAACTGAGGCCAATCGGCAGCCCCTCGACCGCGCCCATTGGCACAGTCAGATGCGGATAGCCCGCAACGGCAGCGAGCCCGGTCAGCCCGACACCGCCGGTGAAATTGTCGCCATTCACAAGGTCAATGGTCCATGCCGGGTTGTTGGTCGGCGCGATCAGCACGGCGACGTCATTGTCCCGCAGCAATTTGTCGATCCCCTCCGGCCCGGCCAGCTGGAACGAGTTCTTGCGTGCTTTCTCATAAGCCTCGCGGTCGGTTGTGTCCTGCGCCATGGGGAAGAGCGACTGGCCGAACCAGCGCAATTCCGTATCGGCATTGGCATCGTTGAAGGCGATCAGTTCCGCCAGCGAACGCGGCTGGCCATGATCGGGCAGACCGCCGAGATAGGCGTCCAGCCCTTCGCGGAATTCAAACAGCAGGACAGTGAATTCATCGCGGCCAATGGCGGGATCGGGCTGGTATTCAATATCCACCAGAATGGCCCCCGCGCCGCGCAGATCATCCAGCGCGTTGTCGAACAGCCCCCCAATATCCTTACGCGGGCCGACCCGCTGGATCAGCACGCCAGTGCGAACGCCTTTCAGGCTGGAACCGGCAATGCCGCTGGTCAGGCCGGGGCGATATGTGTCCGCCTCTGCCGTGGCCGGGTCTGCCGGATCGCTGCCCGCCATGGCCCAGAGCAGCATGGCGGCATCGGGCACGCTGCGCGCCATCGGGCCAGCGGTATCCTGTGACACGCTGATCGGCACGACATAGGTCCGGCTGACCATGCCCACGGTTGGCTTGAAGCCGACAATGCCGTTGATACTGGCCGGGCACGTGATCGAGCCATCGGTTTCCGTGCCGATCGCAGCCCATGCAAAGCCTGCCGCCACGGCCGCTCCGCTGCCAGAGGATGAGCCGCATGCCGACCGGTCCAGCGCATGGGGATTGCGCGTCAGCCCACCAATCGCGCTCCACCCGCTGGACGAGCTGTTATCGCGGAAATTGGCCCATTCGGACAGGTTCGTCTTGCCCAGCACAACGCCCCCTGCGGCACGCAGATTGGCGATCAGCGGAGCGTCACGCCCGGTGCGGTTATCCTTCAGGGCGAGGCTGCCCGCAGTGGTGGGCCATTCGCTTGTTTCGATATTGTCCTTCACCAGAACCGTGCGCCCGCCGAGCGGCAGGCTGGCAGCTTTTGCGGCCTCGGCCGGGGCATCGGGATTGCTGACGATCACTGCGCTGATCCGCGGGCCGGCATCGTCCAGCGCCTCGATCCGGTCGAGATAGGCCTGCGCATTGGCCGCCGCCTGCGCCGGAGCATCCTGCGCGCTGGCAGGCATTATGGCGAGGGGGAGGGCCGGGCTTGCCAGCAACAGGGCCAGCGTGGTGCGAAATGTGCTCATGGGGTGCATCCTGCCACTGGATGCTGGCGACGCAAGCCTGCTCTGCACGGCTCTATTGAATTATCCGGCCAAACCGCCACAATCGCCGCCGAGTCACATCGGGGGAAGTGATGGCGAATGATCCGGACAATGCAGCCGCCCAGCGGCAGCCGGTGGCTTTCATCAGCCACCATTCCTCGCAGGTGGATGCCGCGCGGCATCTGGCGCGGGTGCTGGAACGTCACGGCATTCGCGGCTGGATGGCGCCCGATGATATCGAACCGGGCAAGCCCTTCGATCAGGTGATTATCGAACAGATCAGCAAGAGCGATGTTATCCTGCTGCTGTTCTGCTCCCGCTCTGACCAGTCGAAACATGTCAAGCGCGAGATTATGCTGGCAGAGCAGAACCACAAGCTGATCTATCCGATCCGGCTGGAGACAATCCAGCCGGAAGGGCTGGCCTACTGGTTGCAGGATTACCAGTGGATCGACTGGCTCGACCAGCGTGATGAAGCAATTGAGCGCATGGTGCGCACAATCCGGTCGCAGCTGAATTTGCCGCCAGAAAGCCCGCCGGAAACTGCGCCACAACCCCTTGCGGCAGGGCCTGCGCGGGAACCGGCGCCACCTTCTGCTTCCCCGCATACTCCGCCATCACCGGCCAGGGCGGAAGGCAATGCTGCGCCCGCGCCAAATATTGTCCCGGCATCGCCCAATCGCTGGCGGGTCTTGCTGATCCCGCTTGGCCTGCTTGCTGTGCTGGTGCTGATTATCCTGATTGCGGTGGCGGTCGAGATGTCCGGTGGCGAATATGATCCGGTGCCCGTGCCCACTCCCGATCCGGGGGGTGGCAGCGTGGCCGCCGATGCGCTGAAGCCCGGGCGCTATGCGCTCAGTTACCAACTCGGCTTTTTCAATGGCGGCATTTCGGGTGGCAGCCGGGCGAAGGCAGAAGAAACGCTGGCGGCTGCTACGCGCGAAGAATGTATCGGCGATCCCGCTTCGCAGCTGGCCGCAGACACTGCCCGCCGCTTTTTCTACACGCCCCTGGCCAATTGCAGCGTGGCAGATGTTCGTGCCGAAGGGGGCATAGTCTCCGGTGAGCTGCAATGCCTCGGTTCGGACAATGTCCAGACCAACACCCAGCTGGAAGGCTTCTACACCAGCAGCAGTGCGCAAGTGGAATATGTGGTGACGCAGTATAACGCTGCCGCAGGTGCGTCCGCAGGGGTGGATTATTCGCTGACCGTTATCGCCAACCGGGTGGGTGACTGCGCACCCTAGAAATTGCCTGACAGGGTGAAGCGGAAGATCGGGCCGATCCGGCGATTGGTATCTTCGGCAAACAGCACCCCGGCGCCGGGCCGGTCACCGTCATAGACCGTGCGGGAAAAGCGATTGCGTGCGCCCAGCACATTACCGGCAGAGGCGTTGGCAGTCATCCCGAACACATCCTTGTGCTCGACAAACAGTCGCAGGAAAACCGGCCCTTCCCAGTCGCGCCCGGCCTCGAACCGGCGGGAATATCCGATCGTGTTGTTGGTATAGAGCCCTGCACCATAGGCAAAGCCGGACCGCTGGATGTCATGGCGGAAATTTACATCGAGCTCCTTGTCGATGTCCCATGAAAAGGGCCGTTTGAGGCCGGTAAAGGGATCGGTCACGCTCATCCAGCGACGCGTTGCCTTGGCATCGATTTGCGCCCCTTTCCAGCCCAGCGGGTCCAGCTTCAGCGTGATATTGCCTTCCAGATGGGTGCGTTTGGCATTGCCGATATTGCCGCGTGCCTCCCCACCGCCGGGCAGGGGAAAGAAGTCCACGAAATCCTCGAACCAGGCCTGCCGCAATTCCAGCTTGGCCGATCCCCACGCGCCAAGGCCCTTGTTCACTTCGAAATCGAGGTTCCAGCTCTGGTCCGGCTGCAACTGGTTGTTGCCGCCATTCTGGTTGTCATTGTTCAGCGAAACGCTGGCAAGGAAATCGCCAAAGGACAGCTGGCCCACCTTGCGCCGCAGCTCCATGGATATGCTGAAATCCTTGTCCGGCTTCCACGCCAGCGAGACTGCCCCTTTCGGGCGAGTGAAGCTGCGGGCATTGGCAGCTACGCCCGTCTGCGCGATTTTTGAGTATTCTGCCCCGCCGCTCGCCTGCAGGGACAATGTCCCGGTCAGCTGCTTGGTGACGCTCAGGATGCTCTCATAGCGATCTTCCGTGACGCCGCCGGTTCCCTGCGGAAAGGGCAGCTCCACGAACTCCCCGCCGCTATCCAGAGCGAACAGGCGCGATGCGCTGTTGAAGCGGTTAAAGGCCGCTTCGCCGGAAAGCTGCCAGTTGGCCTTGAACATGTCCCAGCCATATTCGAAGCGACCGATCCGTTCGCCAGTTTCATTGACCTGGATGAACTGGTTGCCCCTGGCCGGGCTTCCATCATCAAACCGGTCAACCAATATGCTGGTGCCATTGTCGCGTTCGAACCGTTCCAACCCGATCAGCTTCATTCGCCCCGGTCCGAAGGGGAATTCGATATCGCCGCCCACTTCATATTCCGGGCCATCTTCGTGATAGCGGAATTCGCGTGTGCGCAACGGCCCAGATACGGGCTGGCCGGTTTCCGGTATTTCGCGGGTGAAATAGTCACTGCCCAGCCGGAGATTGAGATGGCCAAGCACCTTCTCGCTAAAGCGGTAGGTGAGGTTGGCGGACAGGCGCGGATTATCAAATTTGCCGGAAAATTTCGTGCGCTGTGATTCGATCAGCGTCCCGTCCTCTGCCGTGATCAAGGTTGGCCCGTCGGCCCCGAACCGGTCATTGGGATTGGACAGAGAGATCGAATAATCCAGCGCCCCGCTGCTGCCGGAGAGCGAGATTTCCCCGCCATAGAGCTGCGCTTCGGTATTATGGGGGCGAAAGCCGGTGACCCAGCGGAATTGCCCGGATAGGCCGTCTGCGCGGCTGGTGATGACATTGGCGACTTGTCCGGTCAGGCCGGGTATGTCCAGTGTGGTCCCATCGACAATGTCGATCCGCACGACATCGCTGGTGGGGATGCGCGCCAGCTGGTTGGCGGCGCTGTCCGACTTGCTGGACAGGCGTTCGCCATTGATCAGCACGTTCTGGGTTGCTTCACCCAGTCCCCGGCTGCCGTCATTGCCCCCGGATATGACAAAGCCGGGTACGCGGACCAGCATGTCCAGCGCATTGCGTGGCGCGAATTGGGCGAGGTCTTCCGCGGTATAGCTTTGCACCTGCTCATCCACTGGCTCGGCAGGGGCTTGGGGTGTCGCCTGCGGCGCGTTAGCGAGAGCGGCCTGCGGCTGGGCCAGAAGAGCTGCCGAAGCGGCGCCTGCCAGCGCAGTTGCGCGCAGTGTTTCCAGACGGTTTGCCAAGGTAACTCCCTCTCCCTTTGCTCCCTGATCGGGGCAAGAATGAAGTTACTACAGGTACTATCGACGGGGTGGGCATGGACTCCGACCAACGGCTTTCCACCAGACAAGCGTTAACACCCTTGAACATTGTTCCTGCTATCGCGACATAGGCGCGAAACCTGCAAAAAGAGGAATTCCATGATCGACCTGACCGGCCAGCTTGGCGAAACCTACGGTGCCCAGGGACAATTTACCCGTGACCCGCTGACTGGCGCACTCGTTCCTGTCGTGGTCGAACAGACCAGCCGTGGTGAGCGCAGCTTTGATATTTTCAGCCGCCTGCTGCGTGAACGCATCGTGTTCGTCACCGGGCAGGTGGAAGACAATATGGCGTCGCTGATCGTGGCGCAGCTGTTGTTCCTCGAAAGCGAAAATCCGTCGAAGCCGATCAGCATGTATATCAACTCGCCCGGCGGGGTGGTGACAGCCGGCATGGCGATCCATGATACGATGCAGTACATCAAGCCGCGCGTATCGACTGTCTGCATCGGTCAGGCTGCCAGCATGGGCAGCTTCCTGCTGGCAGCGGGCGAGCCGGGCATGCGCATCGCGCTGCCCAATGCGCGGATCATGATCCACCAGCCCAGTGGCGGTGCACGCGGGATGGCCAGCGATATCGAGATTCAGGCCAAGGAAATCCTGCGCATCAAGGCGCGGATGAACGATCTCTACGTGAAATATACCGGCAAGCCGCTCGACGAAATCGAGAAGGCGATGGATCGCGACACTTTCCTTGAAGCCGACGAAGCGATGAAGTTCGGCCTGGTGGACAAGGTGTTCGAAACCCGCCCTGAAAGCGAATCGACGGGCGACGAAAGCGGCTCGGGCGGCGCGCCCGAGTAATCGGGCGGGGCGCAACAGCCCCAGAGCGGCACATTAACTGTAGCATTTCGGCAACCTTGCCGCTTCAGCCTGTGGCAAGGGCGGTTTGCTACACCCTATGTGTTGATTAATGACCAGCCCGGCGTAATGTCAGGCGAATCCCCACAAGCGGGGGTTTGGGAACGCAAGGTATGACTAAATTGAGCGGCACCGACTCAAAGAGCACTCTTTACTGCAGCTTCTGCGGCAAATCGCAGCATGAAGTTCGCAAGCTGATTGCTGGCCCCACCGTATTCATCTGTGATGAATGCGTGGAGCTGTGCAATGACATCATCCGCGAAGAGACCAAGGCTGGCCTTGCCGGGCGCAAGGAAGGCGAAGTTCCCACCCCGCATGATATCTTTGCCACGCTGAATGATTACGTGATCGGGCAGGACCGCGCCAAGCGCGTGCTCTCCGTCGCGGTGCACAATCATTACAAGCGGCTGAAGCATGCCGGGAAGTCCGGCGATGTAGAACTGGCCAAGTCCAACATCCTGCTGGTCGGGCCGACCGGTTCGGGCAAGAC
>JAGREF010000061.1 GCA_020446665.1 Sphingomonadaceae bacterium | reverse complement strand
CATCCGCAGGATGTCGTAGGCGGTGCTTGCATGGAAATAGAAATTCGGCTGGCTGAAGCTGAGCAGGAAATCCTCCGCGGTGAAGCTCAGCAGCACCTTTCCCTTGAAGACGAAATCAACCTTTTGCCCCATCAGGGCCTCCAGCTCGTCCACCGTCACCGCTTCCAGCGCAGCGCTGGCTTCATCCAGCTTGGCGCGCAGCCCGTCAAAACTGGCTGGCGGCTCAGTCAGGTCAGGGGAAAATTCACCTGCCTTGGCCCCGGCAATCGCTCCTGCCGTATGCACCGCCACGCTTTTGACCTGATAGTCAAAGGCCAGCATGTCATCGATCAGGCGGCATCCGATCAGATCGCATTCCTCGACCGAGTTGGACGCGCACCATTCCTGCCCCTTGTCGACCAGATGGCGTGTGGTGCCCAGCATTTGCAGGGCGGAAGAGACAAAGGCGGCGTGAAGGGTAAGCGGCATGGAAGGTCTCCCGGAAGAATCATGAGTTTCTGTGTGCAACCTAACGTGGATCACGATGGACTCAACGCTGCAATTTAGTCAGTATCGCATACAAATATTTGCGGAGAGGGCGGCAATGGGTATCACCAGTTTTGAAGGCAAGACGGCATTCGTTACCGGCGGTGCCAGCGGGATCGGGCTGGGCATCAGCAAGGTGCTCGCCGCTCGCGGGGCGCAGGTGGTCATGGCCGATCTGCGTCCGGACCATATCGAGGAAGCGCTGGAGGATTTTGCCGGGGCGGGCCGATCGAACCAGGTTTCGGCCATGCTGCTCGATGTAACCCAGCGCGAAGCCTATGCCGAAGCGGCAGAGAAAATGCAGCGCGATTTCGGCGGGATCGACATCCTCGTCAACAATGCCGGGGTGGGGCCGGAAGGGCCGGTGCTGTCCGCGACCTATGCCGATTACGATTTCGGTTTCGGCGTGAATATCGGCGGGGTCATCAATGGCTTTGTCTCCTTCCTGCCGCAAATGGTCGCGCATGGGCGGGGCGGGCATATCGTTTCCACCGCCTGTCTGGCCGCCGAAGTGGTGATGCCCGGCAGAATGGCGATCTATGCCGCCAGCAAGGCGGCTGTGTGCCACTATTGCGAGGCGGTGAAACCGGACCTTGCGGAACATGGGATTGGCGTATCCATCCTGCTGCCCGGCCCGATCAAGTCGAAGATCCATGAGACTGGCCAGAACCGCCCTGAGCATTTGCGCGAAGGGAGCGGCTTTGCTGAAAGCGAGGAGCAACTGGCCCGGCGCGAAGTGGGCGATTGGTGGATGGAGCCGGAGGAAGCGGGCGAAATGGTCGCCCGGGGCATTCTGGATGATACGACCTACATCGTGACGCACGGCATCTTCAAGAACCAGATGCGCGCACGGGCAGAGGCGGTGCTGGCGGCAACGCCGGATTCAGAGACCCAGTTTGGTGACGGGGATTCGATCTGACCGCAGCGCCGGAGCAAAAGCAGGTCAGCCGATGGCAGCCACCACATCGGTCAGCCGCGCGACTTCGGCCGGGTCATGGCTGACCAGCAGGATCGGGATAGTCAGTTCGTCGCGTATACGCTCGATCAGGCGCAGGATTTCCTCTCCGCGCGGCTGGTCCAGCGAAGCCAGCGGCTCATCCAGCAGCAGGAAATCGGGTGAGGAGAGCAGTGCCCGCCCGATGGCAACGCGCCGGGCCTCGCCGCCCGACAGCGTGGCTGGCCAGCGATCCAGCAGCTTCCCGATATCGAGGAGCGAGATCACTTCGTCTGTCGTGATCCAGCTTCCATCCCGCTGGCCATAGGTCAGATTCGCGCCGACCCGGCGATGGGGGAAAAGGCGCATGTCCTGAAAGACATAACCGGCCCCGCGCCTCTCTGGCAGCAGATCGATCGCTTGCGCGCTATCGAACAGCACCGTCTCGCCAATGCGAATATGCCCGTGGGCCGGGCGCAGCAGCCCCGCAATCGCATCCAGCACGCTGGTCTTGCCCGCCCCGGATGGCCCGGTAAGCGCGACCAGTTTCGCGTCGCTGGCGATGGTGCAAGCGATCCGGCGTTCGCCCCGCACCAGCTCTAAGGCAATGTCAAAGCACATGCGCGCGGTCTCCCTGATGGCGGCGGACCAGCCATTCGCTGGCGAGCAGGGCCAGCAACGAGAGGGCAATGGACAGCACGGCCAGCCGTGCAACATCGCTTTCCATGCCCGGCACTTGCAGCCCCGAATAGATCGCCAGCGGCAGGGTCTGTGTCTCACCGGGAATATTGGCGGCAAAGGTGATCGTCGCGCCAAATTCCCCGATCGAGCGGGCAAAGCCCAGCACCGCGCCTGCCAGGATGCCGGGCAGGCTGAGCGGCAGAGTGATGGTGAGGAAGGCCCGCCAGCGTGATGCGCCCAGGCTGCGCGCTGCTCCCACCAGCCTGCGGTCCACCGCTTCGATGGAAAGCCGCATGGCACGCACCATCAGCGGCAGTGCCATCACCGACGCTGCCAGCGCGGCCCCTTGCCAGCGGAAAGTGAGCGAGAGGCCGAACCAGTCCTGCAGCACGCTGCCAACCGGGCCCTGTCTGCCGAACACTACCAGCAACAGCCAGCCGGTCACCACTGGCGGCACGACCAGTGGCAAATGCACCAACGCATCAAGCAGCATCCGCCCCGGAAAGCGCCGCCGCGCCAGCAGCCATGCCAGCGCATAGGCGACCGGCATGGTCAACCCGATGGCGACCAGGCTGACTTTCAACGAGAGGCCGAGGATGGCCCATTCAGTCGGGGTGAGGAAATTCATGGCGCTGGCAGGAACCCGTGCTTCTGCAGGATTGCCTGCCCTTCCGGACCGGCGATGTAGTCCGCCAGCGCGCTGGCATCGGAATGGGTGGAGCCGTTCAGCACCGCCAGCGGATAGCTGATGGGTGGATGCGATGCGGCAGGGAGGGTTTTCAAGACCTTCACCTTGCGCGATGCCGCCGCATCGCTGGCATATACCAGCCCTTGCTTGACTTCGCCCCGTTCCACCAGCGCCAGAGCCGCGCGGACATTTTCGGTCGGGACGAAGCGGGTTCTTGCCTCTTCCCATAGGCCCAGATTTTCCAGCGCCGCCTTGCCATATCGTCCGGCGGGCACGGAGTTCGGGTCAGCCATGGCAAGCCGGTCGCCGCCTGTGTCCTTGCCGACGAGTGCCACCAGAACCAGCCTGTTGCCGGCAATCACGCGGCGGCTGCCAGACCGGAGCAACTGCCTGGCCTCCAGTTCCTCCATCCATTCCTCATCAGCGGCAAGGAACAGATCGGCGGGCGCACCTGCCTCGATCTGCCGGGCAAGGGCGGGGGTCCCGGCGAAGCTGAGTACGGGGCGCGCGTGACCCTCTGCTTCCCAGCGATCGGCAATTTCCCGCAAGGCTTCCTGCATGCTTGCTGCAGCCAGAATCACCGGGCCCCTGGGCGCAGCGGAGGCGCAGGACCAGAGCAGTGCGGCAAGCGAAAGGACCAGCAGACGGGCAAACATCGCCGCCTGCCTTACACAGCGCTGCGAAGGCGGTCTATCGCCCTATGCGCAATAGGCGATGCTGGCTTTGGGCAGGCGCTGCTGTGTTTTCGGGTCGAGGATGTCCAGACCGATGGCCCCGCCATTCTTGATCAGATCACGATAGACCTCATCCTTGCAGATGGTCGGACGGAAGGTCTTGGTCATTTCGGTCGGATTGGTGCGGACCCGGCCGCCAAACTCAATCTCGATATGCAGCACCATTTCCTTGCCCTCTGGCGTCACCTGCACCAGCGTCCCATCACCGGCGGGGCGGGGGAGGCTGGGGGCGATGGAATTGGCGGTGTATAGCACCCGGTCTTCGACCGAGGCGTTTTCAGGCAATCCACCCCCGGCCCCACCGCAAGCGGCGAGGAGAGGCAATCCCATTACACAAGGCACATAGCGTCGCATAACAGCGCCGTTAGCACCCGGTTCCTTAAATCGGGTTGAGCAATCCTTGTTAAGGATCGCTTACCCGGCAAGGCGGATTTTCTTAACGCACGCGCGGGCCGCCAAAGGGCAGCGGCGGAGGGGGCCGGCGCGCACCGCGCGGCAGCTGGGCCTGGAAAGCCCGGCCGCAATGTTCCACGCAATAGGGGAAGCCGGGGTTCACCGCTTCGCCGCAGAAATGGAAATCCGCTTCACCCGGATGGCCCATCGGCCAGCGGCAGACCTTGTCCGACAGATCGAGCAGGCTGGTCTTGTCCGCAATCGACGGGTCGGGCTTGGCCGGCACAAGGCGGCGCGGCGGGGCCGGCGGAATCGGTGCCTGCTGGTCACCCGGGCCCTGCCGAAGAAATCCGCCCGGGCCGACAGACACGATCTTGGGCAGATCCGGCGTCGGGTTGGGGATCGGTTGCGATGGTGTAGCGCTGGCCTGCGTGGGGGCCGGTCGGGCCGCTTCAGTCGCCGGGGCAGGTGCAGTCGCAGGTTTGGGCGCAGGCTTGGCCACCGGGGCTGCTACCTTTTTAGGCGCAGGTTTTGCCGCAGGCGCGGCTGCCTTCTTGGCCGGAGCCTTCTTCTTGTCATTGGCCTTTACCGGCGACGGGCGCGATTTCAGACCCAGCCGGTGTGCCTTGCCGATCACGGCATTGCGGCTCACTCCGCCCAGTTCTTCCGCGATCTGGCTGGCGGTCGATCCGCCTTCCCACATCTTCTTCAGCGTCGCGATCCGTTCGTCGGTCCAGCTCATGCAAACATCCGTTCGTTAATTCCAAGCACCATGATGGCGCAGCGCTTGCCAGCGCAAGGGGAAGGCCCTAGTCGCGTGGGCATGGCCGATCAAGCCCAACCCACCGTCAATGCGCCCGATATGGGGAGCGATTCCGCAAATAAAAGCCGTTTCCACCCGCGTGGGCAAGCGGTGATCCACGGGATCAACCGAATCGGTCTGATGAGCCTCTACAAGAAGGAGGTGCGCCGCTTCATGAAAGTGCAGACGCAGACGGTGTGGGCACCGGCTGTCACGACGCTGCTGTTCCTCGTCATCTTCACTGTCGCGCTGGGCCGTTCGGGGCGCGAAGTGCTGGGTGTGCCCTTTGCCACCTTCGTCGCGCCGGGGCTGATCGTGATGGGTATGATGCAAAATGCCTTTGCCAATTCCAGCTTCTCGCTGCTGTCCGGCAAGATTCAGGGCACGATCATCGATCTGCTGATGCCGCCCCTGTCCGAAGGCGAACTGATGGCTGGGATCATCGGCGCTGCGGTGACGCGGGCGGTGATGGTCGGGCTCGCCGTCGCGTTGGCCATGCTGTTCTATCCCGGCGTCAGTCTGGCCATGGCGCATCCCTGGGCGGTGGTGTGGTTTGGCCTGATGGGCTCTGTCTTGCTGGCCCTGCTTGGCCTGCTCACTTCGATCTGGGCGGAGAAGTTTGATCACAACGCGGCGGTGACCAATTTCGTGGTCGCGCCGCTCTCGCTGCTGTCGGGCACATTCTATGTGATCGACAATCTTGCCCCGGTGTTTCAGGCGATCAGCCGGGCCAATCCGTTCTTCTATGTGATTTCCGGCTTCCGCTTCGGCTTTCTGGGGCAAAGCGATATTGGCGATACCAATCAGGCCGTGATCCATAGCGCGATCGGCATGGGCCTGTTCAATCTGGTGCTGGCCTTCATTGTCTATCGCGTGCTCAAATCAGGCTGGAAGCTGAAGGACTGACTTCTGCCAATTGCCAGTTGCGCGGCAATCTGCCAGCACTGCCTGCATGGTGGATGTGTTCATATCCTATGCCCGCGAGGATGAAGCCATTGTCGCGAAAATCGCGCAGGCCGTGAAGGCTGAAGGCTATGAAGTGTGGTGGGATGACGATTTGCCCCCGCACAAGAGCTATGGCGAAGTCATCACGGAAAAGATTGGCAAAGCGAAGGCGGCGATTGTCGTCTGGTCTGCTGATGCGGCTGCGTCCGAATGGGTCCGGGCAGAGGCTGATGTCGCCCGCAATGGCAAGAAGCTGGTCCAGACCGTGATTGACGGCACCATGCCGCCGCTGCCCTTCAACCAGATCCAGCATGCCGATCTGTCCGGCTGGAAGGGCGAGCCGGATAATCGCGACTGGCGCAAGGTGCTGGCGAGCCTGGCCGATCTGAACGGGCGTGATGCTGCTACGTCTGCGTCGGAGGCGGGAGACAAGGCTGACGCTGCCAGTGCGCCCCCTGTATCGGCGCCAGAGCCGGAGCCAGCGCCAGTGTCAGGCGGATCGAAAAAGGGGCTGGTGCTGGCGGCAATGCTGGCACTGGTGTTGCTCGGCATGTTTGCAGGCTGGCGCATTTTCGGCGGCAATTCCGACGCCAGAGAGGCGCGGCGCGCAGGCTTTACCGTGGTGGCCGTGATCGAATCCCCGGATGAAGTGGCCAATATAAGGCGCGGCCCCAGCCTGTCAGACCCGGTGGTGGGCAAGGCCTATCAGGGCGAGGTGATCTACACCAAACGGCGCGACGGCAAGTGGTGGAAGGTGCGCAAACAAGACGGCACCACCGGCTATATGGCGCGGCATTTGTTTGTCATTGAGGGCAAGATTTAGAGCGCGATGGCGTCGCATTGACGGAAGTGGGGTGGGGCGCTGCCCTCACCAAACCACACTCCGTCACCCCGGGCGTGACCCGGGGTCCCGCTACGCTTTGAGCGGAGGGCTTGCCGAACGAAAGTGCCGCCGAAATTGGTCACCATGCAGGCTTATCCAGCCCCTCAATAGCGCTACATCCGGCCACCCTCACGCTTTCGATCCATTGTCGCACTTCAAGAAAAGCGGGACCCCGGGTCAAGCCCGGGGTGACGTTTGAGAGGGCGGGCTGAGAGCAAACGAATCTTCAAACTATTTGCACATCAGTTTGCGGACCTCATCGACCGTGATAACTCCCTCATTCTCAGGGCCTGATGCCCCTGCGCATATGTAATAGCGGCCTTCAGTTCCCTCTTCATTTGGGAAATTGATCGCGAGGTATCCGGATGGATACCATGTGAAACTGGCTGCGCGCCCTTCGAAAACAAAACTATCTCGGATCACACAGGGAGTGACCGTCAAAGTGTTATAGGCCAGTCCTGATGAAACTTCATCGTAAGCCTCGATCAACCCGTTCAACTCGGTGTCTGATAATGTCAGATTCCCGCACTCTGCGCGCAGTTCATCACGTGGGATGGCTTGATAATATTTTGCATATGCTGCCTCGTCGATTTGCCCAATGAATGTTGTTGAGCCAGAATTTGTGGCGCTACAAGCCGATGCAAGTGTCAATGCAAGGACGGGCGGCAGTATTTTCATGGAGCGGTACAGTAAATGCCTGAAAGGTTTGGGGCAAGGGCTGGCACAGGCAATAAAGCCATCAGCCAAAAACCTTCTCAACCCGCGCTTTCACGCCTGCCCTGATTTAGCAGCCGCTTCACTGCACTTTCCGCGCCCATCACGTCGGCGACCTTGCCGATCACGAAGGTTTCGGTCCGTTTGTCTCCATCGCTGTCGCGCCCTACGCCCACGGCGATGGTCAGGCTGCCTGAGCCATCGCGTGCCTCCTTCCGGGTCAGCGATCCGATCCGATTGGCCGGGATGCTCTCTGTTTCCAGCAGGCCGGTAATGGTGATGCGCAGCAGGCGCTGGTCGGTGACGGCAAACAGCGTCTTGCGCGCCTTGAACATGGCGAGGAACGGCGTGGCGAGCATGAAGATGCCCACGGCGATAAAGGGCAGGCCGAACAGCGGGAAGGCGTAAGACAGGAAACCCGCATTCTCATCCATCGCCCCGGTCGCGCTCCACGCCATGGCGGTCCAGAACAGCGCGAAAGCGGTCCAGGGGATCGCGAACAGATAGAGGGCAAAGCGGGTCAGCGCCTCTTGCAGCATGCCGCGCCCCTTCCAGCGGACGCGCTCGCCCGCTTCCAGCTCGCGCTCCAGCGCCAGCTCCAGCTGGTCCCGGCCTTGGGCAAGGGGCGGGTTTTCAAGGTCCATGGCTACTACTTTCGCAAAGCGTTAGCCCGCTGCGCCATCTCAGTGCGTCAGCGAACGGCGCATGCGATAACGGCCGTCGGCAAATTGCTCGAACAATTCGGCCACGCCGGGATGATCGACCGGGCCGCCTTCGGGATCGG
>JAGREF010000060.1 GCA_020446665.1 Sphingomonadaceae bacterium | reverse complement strand
TTCGAAAATGTCGAAATCGTCAGCCGCATTTTCGAGAAGCTTGGAAAGAGTGCCCGCAAGTCGGACGTCGCCACGCTGGTCGAGCGGCTGGAGCGGGGCGAAAACGCCTCGCTCGCCGGTCTGCTCGCCTGTGAGGTGGGCACTGGTGAGGGCGAAAGTCGCCGCGCGAGGCGCTGGCGCTTAACTCCGGAGCCACCGCGCAAGAACAGTTAGAGGATCGAATCCCCCATCCCGATCTGCTTGCCATCGGTGATGATCACCTTGTCACCCTTGCGCGCAATGGCGAAGAGACGGCTGGCAAATTCATCGGGCACCGCGATGCAGCCATGGCTGGCATAGCCATTTTCAACCACTGAGCCGCCGTGAACAGCGATGCCGTCCCAGGTCAGGCGCAGCGTGTACGGCATGGGGGCGTTGTTGTATTTCTCCGAAACATTGTGCCGTTCCTTGGTCAGGATCGGGAAAATGCCGGTTGGGGTAGGGTGATCTTTCGTGCCGAGCATGGCCACAGTCGCGCCGATTTCATAGCCGCCACGGAAGACGGAGACGACGCGCGCCTTGAGATCGACCGTCACCACCAGCGGGCCGGGGGGCACACCTTCATCGTCCCAATGCCATTCGCCATATTTCAGCGGGCCTTCAATCGGCAGGATCCGCTTGATGACAAAGCGTTCGTCTTTCTTCGCGGCGGCTTTCTCGATGCCGGGTTGGCTATCTGCCGTGCCAGCAATTGCGGGCTGCGCGCCGGGGGTTGCTTCGGCCTGCGCGGCACCTTCTGCCTGAGCGGCGTCAGCGGGGATTACATCTTCCAGGCTTGCACCCTGACCCGCCAGCTCTTCATCCACGTCCAGCACAAGGCCAGCTTGCTGCGCTTCAACCGGCGCAGGCGCTGTGTCGCGCGCATCCATGACCTTGCCTGCCAGCGTTGCACCGCCGAACAGAAGCACCACTGCGGCAGTCGCGCCGCCAATCCATTTGAGCATCGGTTCCATGCGTCCCTTTATGCCGGTTTCCCGCGCGCGATGCCATGGCAGCGTGCGGGTCGTCCAATTGCGGGACGAGCATAGACCCTAATCGTTAACGACGGCTGGATTCAGCCATGTGCCCCGAATTCATTGGCAATCGCAGTGGTTACCCGCAGCGACAAGTGCCAGGCCCGCTCCAGCGGGTCGATATAGTCGCGCTGGATCTGGCCGTAACCTTCTGCATCGCTATCGGGATAGTCGCTGGGTTCATCCACGGCGAAATCCTCCAGCTGGGGGAAACTGGTGGGATAGGCGCGCCGCAACTGGGCGAGCGCTTCCTCAACCCGCAGCGAGAAGACCATTTCCAGCACATCATCGCGGCTGATGTCATTGGCGCGGCTGAACACCGGCACGGATACCGCTTTCACGAACATATGCTGGAACAGCGCCAGCCGCAGCGCCTGAAGCACGCCGATGGAACGGCGAATATGTTCGCGATCTTCCAGCGGGTTTTCATCTGGGATCAGATCGAGCAGCCGATGCAGCTTCATCGCATCGACCCGCAGGCGCGAGGCGAGGCGGCGGAACACGCCGGTGCGATCATCCTTGGTCAGATATTCTGACAGGCTTTCACATGCGCTGGCCATGTTGGTTTCTGTCCCGCGATAGGGGCGGCTGGCCCAATAGGCGGAATTGAACAATTCGCCATAGGCAGCGACCGTCTTGATGCTCGCCAATGCGTTGGAGGAACGCACAAGGCGCACCAATTGCCGCCCGCGCTCGCTCTCGCGCAGCAGGCTGGCCAGCTCTTCATAATTGCCGTCTGCCGCGCTGCCGATCCCGGCGATGATGTTCACCGGATAGCCCAATTGCTGCAGGATCGCATTATGCGGAATGGCGCGGATCTGGCGCAGGCTCATCTCGCGGTCCGCCGACAGGTCGCTCTGGCGGCGCGAGACCCGGCTGCCGGTCTGGTTGAGCATGCCGAGGCCAAAGGCGGTGATCGCCCGGCTATAGGTCCTGCTTTCCAGATGCTCGCGCTGGTGATCGCGGATCGCGCGATAGAAATCGAGGCTCAGATCGGTCCGGCGATAGAAGGAATCGGTCGGCGCATCGGGGTCGGTCTCTGCCGGGCGCAGGCACGCGATGCGCGTGAGCGTGGCCAGCGCAAGTTCGGGCGTGGCGAAGAACAAATAGCCATCGCCGCCCTGAAAGCTGACTTCCGGCTCCAGCCGCACACCGGCGCGGACAAAGCGCCGCCGGGTCCAGGGGCTGAGCGGCCATTCCAGCCGGTCGGCAAAACTGTCTGGATGAGCACCGCGCCCCATGCTTTCGCCATGAGTGTTGAAAATCAGCGCGGCAACATCGCTCAGCCCGTTGGCGGCCATCGCTTCGGCAAAGCGCCCCTGCAAACGCTCAATGGCGAGGCTGGCCGGGATCTGGCCGACAAAGCGCCCGGCGTCGGAAAAGCCGGTCTGGATCGCCACCCGGCCGCGGGTGCGGGCATAGTCCTGATAGCTTTTTTCGCGCAGCAGCGAGTCGAGAAAGCGCCCACCATGTTCCAGCGCGCTTTCGGTCTCGAACAAAGGCGAGACATCGACCTTGTCTTCGATCCCGAACAATTTGGCGAAATACAGCGCGGCCAGCACAGTGGAGGGCTGTTCGCATTCCGCGATCAGCATGCGGATCGGTGCGTCGGCATCCACATGGTGCAGGATTTGCGCCATGGCGAGGAATTGGCGGATGGCGGTGCTGCTTTCGATGGCCAGCGCGGCGAAATTGGTGCGCAGCGGCTTCACTTCGGCCAGCGCTTCGCGCAGCCGGGCAATCGCGCCGCGACTGCCCAGGTCAAGCTCGTTGGTGGGGTCAATCCGGCGGCGGATCGCATTGTGGAGCTGTTTGGAGTTCACCCGGAAGTGGATCCAGCCCATGCCCAGCCCGTCAGCCCGCATGGCCGCAGCCAGTGTCTTGAGTTGGACGGCGCGCGCAGTATCCGCGCCCCGCGCTTCAGCTTCCAGCCGCTCAATATAGGGCGCGAGGCTGAGCAGTTTACGCGGATCGGTGGCGGTCAGGCGATTGGCGGCAACGGACAAAGCCGCCGGATCGGACAGGTCAGCGGCAAAATCGGCGGCACGCTCGGCCGCGAAATCAGCGGCGGGGCGCAGCTCTTTCAACAGCGCATGATCGGCGTCTATCGCTTGCAGATCGCTGACATAACGTGTGAGCCGCTCGGCCTTCTCCGACAGGCGGAAGCCGATGGAATCGTGCCATTTAATGTCCGTCCGACCATCCATGTCATAGCCGACCCAGCTGGCAAAGCGGAAGGGCAGGGGCGTGAAGTCATACCATTTGGCGGGCCATGCCTCTGCGGCATTTTCCAGCAAGCTTGCCACGATCCGGTCCCGCGCCTGCTGGCCATGGGCGATGGCGCGCATCGCTTCGCCATGTTCAAAGGCCAGCGTGACCGGCGGCTTTTCCGCGCCACTGGTGCACAAGCCGGAAGTGATCTCACCGGAGCTGCCCGCACCATTGGCGACAGAGGCAGACTGGGCAGGGGAGAGCAGGAAGGTCGGGTGCGCGGTGAACACGGCATGGAGCTGTGGATGCTCCCAGCGAGTACGGAAAGCATCGAAATCGCTGGTGTCGAGCGTAGCCTCCAGCGCGCTGCGATTTTCGTCCGGCACGACCGGGGCGACCAGCCGCCGCAAGCGCTGTGCGCGGCTTTGCAGCGTGTCGCATTCGAGATCCTCGATCATCTGCTCGATCGTATCGAGGTCCATCTCGCCCGCTTCCAGCGCGCGCGACAGGTCGAGCGACAGTTGGAAGACCGGGTTGAACAGGGGTGTTTCCTTGGTGCGCGCATGGTGCACCTGCAAACGTTCGACCAGATCTTCGACTGTTTTCATGCCAGCTTGCTCGCCTTTTCTGCTGCTGCCTTGATCGCATCCTGATCGGGGGCGCCGCGCGGAGCGACCCAGCTGCCGCCCACACATAGCACGGGATCAAAGGCGAGCCATTCCGGTGCATTGGCTTCGCTGATCCCGCCGGTGGGGCAGAACTTGCACTGTCCAAACGGAGCCGCGATTGCCTTTAGCGCGGGCAGGCCGCCTGAGGCCATGGCCGGGAAGAATTTGAAATGGGTGAGGCCCATGTCGAGCCCGCGCATGATGTCGCTGGAATTGGCGGTGCCGGGCAGGAACGGCACGCCAGCGGCAATCGCGGCCTTGCCCAGCGGTTCAGTCAGTCCGGGGGAAACGATGAATTCGCTGCCAGCGTCCAGCGCCTGCTGCAGCATTTCCGGGTTCAGCACTGTGCCCGCGCCGACAATCGCGCCGGGCACCTGCTTCATCGCGCGGATTGCGTCCAGCGCGGCGGGGGTGCGCATGGTCACTTCCAGCGCAGGCAAGCCGCCTGCCACCAGCGCTTCGGCCAGAGGCACGGCATGGGCCACATCGTCAATCACGATCACCGGGACAACCGGAGCAGCCAGCATGATGTCACTTACAGAGGTCATTATTTGCTAATTCCATGTTCGCTGGCAAAGGCAGCTGCCGCGCCAAACAGGCCGGGCTGCGGGTGGACAATGAGCTTGACGGGAAGCTGCGCCATCAAACCGGCAAAGCGGCCCTTGGCGCAGAAGCGACCTTCAAAGCCGCTGGCGAGGATCGTCTCGCGGATACGATAGCCCAGGCCACCAGCGATCACGACGCCGCTGGCCCCTTGCGCCAGCGCCATGTCCCCTGCGACAGAGCCAAGCGAGAGGCAGAAACGGTCCACGGCTGCGGCGGCCAGACTGTCTTCCCCGCTATTGGCGCGGGTCCAGATTTCCACGTCGGAGAGCTCGGTAACCGCGCGTCCTTCCATCGCGGCCAGCGTCTGATAGATATCGACAATAGCCGGGCCTGCCACCACGCGTTCCACTGAAACGCGGTTATGCCGCTTGCGCAGCCGGGCAAGGATGGCGTCTTCGATGGAATCGAGCGGGGCGAAGTCGATATGCCCGCCTTCGGTCGCTTGCACGCGATATTGCCCTGCGCCATCGCGCCACAAATGCGCGACGCCAAGGCCTGTGCCGGGGCCCAGCACGCTGAGCGTGCCACTGGCGGGCAGCGGCGTGTCAGGCCCGGCCAAATGGAGGAACTGGCTTTCATCAGCCCGCGCCACGGCATGGCCCACAGCGGCGAAATCATTGACGATGGTATAGTGCGATACGCCCAGTTTTTCCTTCACCAGCGCCGGGCGGATGATCCACGGGTTGTTGGTGAAGCGGATCACGTCACCACCCACCGGCCCGGCGATCGCCATGGCCACGGCATCGGGCAGGCTGCCCCCCTGCCGCGCGCGGAAATCCTCCCACGCGGTCTGGAAACTGGCATGGTCCGAGGTGTGCAGCGTTTCCGGCTCGCTCAGCGAAATCGTGCCATCAGCGGCAATGCTGGCAATGGCAAAGCGGGCATGGGTGCCGCCAATATCAACGGTGACGAGGTCCATTACAGACCTGCTCCTGCCAGCACCGGGCTGGCGCCGTGTTCCGCGCTGTCGGCATGCTGGCGGAAGATTGCGAAGAGTTCGCGGCCCAGCCCGGAGGCTGCGGCAGGCGAGGGGGCTGCGCTGCGCGTGGAAAGGTCTGCAGTGGTGTGCAACACACCGCCTTCTGCGCAGATTTTCACCATATCGCCATCGCGCAGCAGCGCCAGCGGGCCGCCGCCATGCGCTTCGGGGGTGACATGGATGGCTGCGGGCACCTTGCCACTGGCGCCGGACATACGCCCGTCTGTCACCAGCGCCACGCGATAGCCGCGATCCTGCAGCACGCCCAGCGGCGGGGTCAGCTTGTGCAATTCGGGCATGCCATTGGCGCGCGGCCCCTGGAAACGGACCACGACCACGACGTCACGATCAAGCTCGCCCGCCTTGAAGGCATCCAGCACCGCCTCTTGCGTTTCAAACACGCGCGCGGGGGCTTCCACGGTCCAGCGTTCGCGCTCAACCGCGCTGGCCTTGAAACAGGCGCGGCCGAGATTGCCGGTGACAAGCCGCAATCCGCCTTCGGGCTGGAACGGGTCGGAGGCCGGGCGGAGCATGTCCGGGTCGCCGCTTTCGCCGATCTCGCGCCAGACAAGCGCATCACCGTCCAGCCCCGGTTCCCGCGCATAGGCGGACAGGTCTTCGCCGGAAACGGTCAGAATATCCTGATGCGCCAGCCCTTCATCGAGCAGCGTGCCGATCACATAGCCCATGCCGCCAGCAGCGTGGAAATGGTTCACATCACCCGAGCCATTGGGATAGACGCGCGCGACCAGCGGCACGACATGCGACAATTCGGCCATGTCGCTCCAGTCGATCAGCACCCCGGCGGCGCGGGCCATGGCGGGAATGTGGATCGCGTGGTTGGTCGAACCGCCGGTTGCCAGCAGGCCGATCGCGGCATTGACGATGGACTTGGCATCGACGCAGCGGCCCAGCGGGCGGTAATCATTGGTCTTGCGGTGGATTTGCGTCAGCCGATGGGTGGCCGCGCGGGTCAGTTCCTGCCGCAATTTCGTGCCCGGCTGGACAAAGGCCGCGCCGGGCATGTGCAGTCCCATCATTTCCATCATCATCTGGTTGGAATTGGCTGTGCCATAGAAGGTGCAAGTGCCGGGCGAGTGATAGCTGCCCATTTCGCTGGCGAGCAGTTCCTCGCGGCTGGCCTTGCCTTCGGCATAGAGCTGGCGGGTGCGCTGTTTGTCCTTGTTGGAAATGCCGCTGGGCATGGGGCCACTGGGGATGAAAATGCCCGGCAAATGGCCAAAGCGCAGCGCGCCCATCAGCAGGCCGGGCACGATCTTGTCGCAAATGCCCAGCAGCGCCATGCCATCATACATGTCGTGACTCATCGCCACCGCTGTCGCCAGCGCGATACTGTCACGGCTGAACAGCGAGAGCTCCATGCCTGCCATGCCCTGCGTCACCCCGTCGCACATGGCCGGCGTGGCGCCTGCGACCTGCGCCGTGGCGCCGGCCTCGCGGGCGAAAATCTTCATCTGCTCCGGATAGCGTCCATAGGGCTGATGGGCCGAGAGCATATCGTTATAGCTGGTGACGATCGCGAGGTTCGGCCCCTTATGCGCCATCAGCGCGGCCTGATCCTCCGTCGCCCCGGCATAGGCATGGGCAAGGTTGGAACAGGACACGGCGGCCCGTTCCGTCATATTCTCCGCTTCGCGCTCGATCAGGTCGAGATAGGCGCGGCGGCTGTCGGCAGAGCGTTCGACAATGCGCTGCGTGACGCGGTGGATGGTGTCGTTCAGAGAAGCCATTCAAGCCCCCTCTTCTTCAGAGGAGGGGGTTGGGGGTGGTATCGACGCGCCAGCGTCGTTTGCGCCATAGCACCACCCCGCTGCGACTAGGCTCACCTGCAGTTCGCCAAGTCTCGCTGCCCCTCCTCTAAAGAAGAGGGGGGAGACGATGCTGCCCCTATTCATGCCCCTATTCATGCCACGTTACTCCGTCGCGTTCGGCCAGCGCAATCGCGGCGCTCGGCCCCCAGCTACCAGCGATATAGGGCTTGGGGGTGAGGCCGCTTTCCGCCCAGCCAGCACGGATCGCGTCGATCCATTCCCATTGCGCTTCCACTTCGTCACGCCGCACAAACAGGGTCTGGTCGCCTTCTACCAGATCGAGCAGCAACCGCTCATAAGCGATCCGCTTGTGCTGCCCCACAAAGGCATCGGGCATGGCAATATCCAGCGGAACGCTGCGCAGGCGGATGCCATCGCGGTCGAGCCCCGGCACCTTGGCCATCATGCTCAGCGTGATATTCTCTTCCGGCTGGATTCCGATCACCAGCCGGTTTGGCACGCTTTTCGCGCCTTTACCGCTGAAGATCGAATGCGGCACCGGGCGGAACTGGATGACGATTTCGGTGACACGTTCGGGCAGGCGCTTGCCCGTGCGGAGGTAGAAAGGCACGCCTTTCCAGCGCCAGTTTTCGACATGCGCCTTGATCGCGACGAAGGTTTCGGTGTCGCTATCCTTGCCCAGTTCCTCGTCATAGCCGGGCACGGCCTGGCCGCAGATCGCACCGCTGCGATATTGGCCGGTCACAGTTTCGCCTTCGGCCACGGCGCGCAGGGCACGCAGCACTTTCACTTTCTCATCGCGAACGGCGGTGGAATCGAAGCTGGTCGGAGGCTCCATCGCCACTAGCGAAAGCAGTTGGAGCATGTGGTTCTGCACCATATCGCGCAACGCGCCGCTATCGTCGTAATAGGCGACACGCGATTCCAGCCCGACTGTTTCGCCCACGGTGATCTGGACATGGTCGATGTAATTCGCGTTCCAGATCGGCTCCAGCATGATGTTGGCAAAGCGCAGCGCCAGCAGGTTCTGGACCGTTTCCTTGCCGAGGTAATGGTCGATCCGGAAAATGCGGTCTTCGGGAAAGGCCCGCGCCACGGCGTCGTTGATGACGCAACTCGATCCCAGGTCGATGCCGAGCGGTTTTTCAAGTCCGATTCGCACGTTGTCGCCGGCAAGTCCGCCGTGGGTAAGGCCGGCAATGGTCGGCTCGAAGAGGCTGGGAGCCGTGGACAGGAAGATCGCAAGGCCCTGTTCGGGCGTACCGACCTTGGCTGCCAGGCCGTCGAACCCGTCGGTGCTCGATGCATCGAGCGGCTGGTAGGTCAAGCGATTGAGGAATGTCGCAACGCCGCCGCGCCGGTCCGCCGGCAGGAACTTTTCCAGCGATTCGCGAGCGAAGTTGCGAAAGCCGTGGTCGTCGAGGTCCGAGCGCGCGGTGCCGATGATTTCCAGCTTCGGATCGAGCAGGCCGTCGGCATCGAGCGCGCACAGCGAAGGCAGGAGCATGCGTCCGGACAGGTCTCCGGTCGCTCCGAACAGGAGCAGGCGGTCTGCTGTAAAGCTCTTCATCCGATACCGTAACGGGCGCTGCGCATGGTCGTTCCCCCGGGAGATTTGTGGCGTTCAAACCTTTTCGCAAGTGCAGCATAACAGGAGCTTTCGGTTATCGCCAGCGCGGAGAATGCTTTCCCTTGCGCGGCGCAGGCACTAAGAGGCCGCCATGGCTGTAACCGGCATACATCTCCTCGATCACATGCAGACCCCGTCGCTCGTAATCGAGCGCGGGCAAGTGACGTTCGCCAATGCAGCCGCAAAGTCGCTGCTGGGGGCGCACATCGTTGGCCAGGACGTGCGAATCGCGATCCGCAATCCCGATGCGATCGCCGTGATCCTGGGCGATACCGGCGGGAGCGCGCGGATCGACGGGCTCTCGGTCGGCGGCAGCTTCTGGGAAGTCGATTGTCACATACTCGGTTCGGGCGAGCGGCTCGTGAGCCTTTACGATCTGTCGGTGCAGGTCAGCACGGCGCGTGCCCACGCCGATTTCGTGGCCAACGCCAGCCACGAATTGCGGACCCCGCTTGCAACCGTGCTGGGCTATGTGGAAACGCTGACCGATCCAAGGGCAGGCGGCGACGAGGCGACGCGCAACAAGTTTCTCGCGACCATCCGCCATGAGGCGCTGCGCATGCAATCCCTCGTCGAAGACCTGATGTCGCTGTCGCGCATCGAGGCGGTGAAGCACGAAGTGCCGTCGGGTGAAGTAGAAATGCTCACTCTCATTCGCGAGGTCGCGGGAGAATCGCGCGGCGATGCGCAAGTCGTCGTCAATGCGAACTGCGAGCGTGCCGTCATTGCCGGTGACAAGGTGCAGATGGCGCAAGTCATGCGCAACCTGATCGACAACGCCTTAAAATACGGAAAGCCGGGTGGGCCGGTAACGATCACGCTCGAAGCGACCGACACGGGCTGGCTGCTGATCGCGGTGAAGGACGAAGGCGAAGGCATCGCGCCCGAGCACCTGCCCCGCCTTACCGAGCGCTTCTACCGCGCCGACACCAGCCGCAGCCGCGCAGCCGGCGGCACCGGGCTGGGGCTTTCCATCGTCAAGCACATCGTCGAGCGCCATCGCGGCCGATTCGACATTACCAGCCGGCAAGGCGTGGGCACGACCGCCTCGATGATGTTGCCGATCGCAAGGTCCTGAGCGGCCCTCGGCCGATGTCATAGCACTGTCATGCCCCACCAATAGGAGCGCCCCCGGGGACTCACCCAACCCTGGGGGCTGCCATGCGATTCTTGACGACATCCGGCTTTGCGATCTTGGCTTCGGCGGCACTTGCGGGATGCGGCATGCCGGGCGGTTCTGCCCAGGATTCGCGGGATTTCGTGCGTGCCGTGGGTTCCTCGACAGTCTATCCCTTCGCCACCGCCGTCGCCGAACATATCGCCAATAACGGCAATCGTTCGCCGGTGATCGAATCGACCGGGACCGGCGCCGGCATGAAGCTGTTCTGCGGAGGCGTCGGCGCCGCGCATCCCGACGTCGAAAACGCTTCGCGGAGGATGAAGGCCACCGAGTATCAGGATTGCATCAACAACGGCGTCACCGAGATCGTCGAGATCCAGGTCGGCATCGACGGCATTGCCTTTGCCGAGGCAAAGGCCGGGCCTGGCATGGCGCTGACTCCGGAAGACATCTACAAGGCACTGGCGGCAAAGCCGTTCGGCAAGGCCAACACGACCAGGCTGTGGAGCGACGTCAACCCCGCATTGCCCGCCATTCCCATCCTCGTCTACGGCCCACCGACCACATCCGGCACGCGGGACGCGCTGGAAGAGCTGATCCTGGAAAAGGGCTGCAAGAGCAAATCGGGAATGATTGAACTGCAAGTCACCAACCCCGACGGCTTCGATCAGATCTGCCACGGAATCCGCGAGGACGGCGCCTATGTCGACGCGGGCGAGAACGACAACCTGATCGTTCAGCGGCTGAACGCGGACCACAACGCGCTCGGCATCTTCGGCT
>JAGREF010000059.1 GCA_020446665.1 Sphingomonadaceae bacterium | reverse complement strand
GCGATTTCCGGCTGATAGGGCGTGTAGGCGGTGAGAAACTCCCCGCGCTGGATCAGATGATCGACCGAAGCCGGGACATGGTGGCGATAAGCCCCCGCGCCGAGGAAGAAGGGCACTTGCCCGGCAACCATATTCTGCCCGGCAAGCTTGGCCATGTGCCGTTCCACCGCCATTTCGCTGGCGTGATTGGACAAGCCTTCTATCGGGCCGGAAAGCCGCGCTTCTGCGGGCACATCGACAAACAGATCATCGATCGAATTTGCTCCGATCACGCCGAGCATCTGCGCCCGGTCGGCATCGGTCAGGGGAAGGTAACGCATTGCTTTTCCACTTTCTCCCCCTCTTCTTCAGAGGAGGGGCAACGAGACTTGGTGACGCGAAGCGGAGCCCAGTCGCAGTGGGGTGGTGCTTGCGGTGCTCTCCCGGCCGTTGTCCGGGCTCGCCACCACCCCCAACCCCCTCCTCTGAAGAAGAGGGGGCTTATAGGTTAGAGCCCGTCCACAAACGCCTTGTAAGCAGCGGCATCCATCAGCCCGTCCAGCTCGCCTGTGTCGGACACGGTGAGCTTGAAGAACCAGCCTTCGCCTTCCGGGTCGGAATTGACCAGCGCGGGGTCTTCCTCCAGCGCGCTGTTCCCTTCGGTCACAGTGCCGGAAACAGGCGAATAGACATCGCTTGCCGCCTTCACGCTTTCCACCACGGCGGCATCGCCGCCCTTGGTCAGCTCCGCGCCGGTATCGGGCACTTCGACGAAGACGATATCGCCCAGCTGTTCCTGCGCGTAATTGGTGATGCCGACTGTCGCGACTTCGCCATCCAGTTCAATCCATTCGTGGTCTTCAGTATAAAGGCGGGCCATCAGGCAGCTCCCTTGCGGTGATAGCGGTGGGGGACGAAGGGCATTTTCACCACCTTTGCAGGCAGGCGCTTGCCCCGGACTTCGATTTCGAGCGGTGTATCAGGCGCGGCATGGGCAGCGCTGACATAGGCCATGGCAATCGGATGGCCGAGCGTGGGCGAAAAGCCGCCGCTGGTGAGCGTGCCGACCTTTGCGTCACCGGCAAACACCTCCGCCCCTTCGCGGGCAGGCATGCGCCCTTCGAGCGACAGGCCAACACGTTTGCTGGCGGGGCCGTTGGCGAGCACTTGCGCCACCGCATCATGCCCCATCCAGCCGCCACATTCGCGCCGGTTCTTGCTCAAGGCAAAGAGCAGCCCGGCAGATACGGGATCGGTCTGGTCGGTCAGGTCATGGCCATAGAGCGGCAGGCCAGCCTCCAGCCGGAGCGAGTCCCGCGCGCCCAGCCCGGCCGGTTTTACCCGCTCGTCTGCCAGCAGCGCATTGGCCAGCTTTTCCGCCAGCTCCGCAGGGACGGAAATCTCGAACCCGTCCTCACCCGTATAACCTGAACGGCTGATCCACAGCGGCACGCCCTGCCAGTCAAACAGGCCCGCCGTCATGAAAGTCAGCTCCGTCACGCCCGGCACAATCGCCGCCAGCGCATCGGCAGCCAGCGGGCCTTGCAGCGCAAACAGCGCCTGTTCGTCATGATGAGTCAGCGTGATGTCATCGGGCAGATATTCGCGCAAATGGGCAATATCGTCCCATTTCATCGCGCCATTCACCACCAGGGCGAGATGCGATCCGGCATGGGTGACGATCAGATCGTCAAGAATTCCGCCCTGCTCATCCAACAGCATGGAATAGCGCATCTGCCCTTCGCTCAACCCGGCCATATCGCCGGGCAGCAAGGCCTCCAGCGCTTGCGCCGCGCTGTCGCCGGAGACGGACAGCTGGCCCATATGGCTGACATCGAACAGGCTAGCGCTGCTGCGCGTCCAGTTATGTTCAGCCACGATCCCTTCATACTGGATCGGCATTTCATACCCGGCAAAGGGCACCATCCGCGCGCCATGTGCGCGATGCCATGCGTCGAGCACCAGAGGCTCAGGCGCACGCTCTTCCACTTCGTCCCGGGTAATCGCTTCGCTCACCAGCATTTCTCCGACTCGGGGCGGCAGTGCTCGGAGGGGTCGAACACCTTCACCGCCGCCCCCTCTGTCGGGATACCTGAGAGCTTGGCCAGGTGGGTCGAATACCCGGCTTTCTCCTTCGGTGGTTCCGACTTTCGCCGAAACGCTTTCCAGAGTGTCGATCCCCCGCCGCGGTCCTCGCTGCCTGAGAGTTTCCGGGGCGGTTGCTCCTTCGGCGCCCTGTGCCCTTCGCGAGCACAGGGACTCTCCCTCGACGGGGCCGAATTCCGAAGAACCCGGCGACAGCACTAAATTCGCTCGATTCGGCGCAAAGGTCAATCGTATATGTGAACAAAATGCGGGAGGCAGGCTTTGAAAATGTGGATAGAAAAACCCGCAAATCCTGACTTAACCCGTTATTCCCACGCAAACGCCAGCCTGCTGAAATATTCGTATATACGAACCAATTCACATGCTCATCCTGCATTGATCCAGACGAGATCAAGGGCCGAAAGAACTATCCAGCCGCCAACCAGCGTCTTGAGCCTGCGCGAGCCCAGCGCAATCGGGCGCGCCAGAAAGCCACCCAGCACAGCGGCTGGCGCCGCCAGCAACACGACTTCCCACTGAACCGTCCCTGCCCCGACATGCCAGATACTGCCCAGGATCATGCTGACAGAGGAAATGACGCAGGCAGTGCCGGGGCATAGCAGAACGGGATAGTGCCGAATGAACAGATAGAGCCCGACCAGTTCGCCGATCCCGACGGAGAACAAGGCCGTCACGAACCCGCCGGCTATTGCCAGAAGCAGATGGGCATCCATCATTACCAGACGTTGATTCACCAGCATGGCAGGCAAGGACAGGAGCAGGACGCGGCCCGATACGACGAAGAAGTCACGCGGGCGCACCTGCGCATCGTGCGATCCCCGGCTGCACAGCGGGCTGGTGGAACAGCCGATCGGTCCAGCGCAGGCCGCCCATGGTCATCCCGAAGGCCTGTATGGCCATCGAAACCCCTTCGATCCAGAGCGGGTCGAGCGCCATCACCCCATGTTCGCGCAAGGCGTTGAAGGCCGGGACGAACACCACCCCGCCGCCAGTGCCCGACGTGTTGGCAATGATCGCGCCGATCACGCCCACACCGGGCAGAAACCACAAATCCTGCAATAAGCCCTTATCCCACGGGACCAGTACCCACAGCGCAGCATAGGCCACCAGCAGGGCCAGACCGCCGGTCCAGACCAGCCGCCCCGGCGGCAATGCGCTTAATCGAGATTGGGCCTGACCCACCGTTCCACCGCCTCCACTGGCTCGCCGCGCCGAGCCGCATAGTCTTCCAGCTGATCGCGGCCAATCCGCGCCACGCCGAAATATTCCGCCTGCGGATGGGCGAAGTAGAAACCGCTTACCGCCGCCGTGGGCAGCATGGCGAAGCTTTCGGTCAGTTCCAGCCCGGCATTCTGCTCCGCCTCCAGCAGTTCGAACAGCACCGGCTTGAGCGAATGATCCGGGCAGGCAGGATAGCCGGGAGCCGGGCGAATGCCGCGATATTCTTCCTTGATGAGCGCTGCGTTGGTCAGCTGCTCGCCCGGCGCATAGCCCCACAGATCGGTGCGGACATGTTTGTGCAGCCGCTCTGCAAAGGCTTCGGCAAAACGGTCTGCCAATGCCTTGAGCAAGATGTCATTATAATCGTCATGGTCGGCGCGGAACCGCTCGATATGCGGCTCGATCCCGTGAATGCCCACGGCAAAGCCGCCGATCCAGTCACCCGCCGGGTCAATAAAGTCCGCGAGGCAGTAATTGGCCCGGTCGCGGCTCTTGCGCACTTGCTGGCGCAGGAATGGCAGCCGCACATGTTCTTCGCGGCGCACGCGGTGGATGGTCACATCGTCACCATCGCGCGCACAGGGCCAGAAGCCGCACACACCGCGCGCCGTCAGCCATTTTTCGCTCACGATCCGGTCGAGCATGGCGCGCGCATCCTTGTAGAGCTGGCTTGCGCTTTCGCCGACCACTTCGTCTTCCAGGATCGCCGGGAAAGTCCCCGCCAGCTCCCACGCACGGAAGAAAGGCGTCCAGTCGAAATGATCGACCAGATCGGCCAGATCCCATTCCTCGAACACATGCACACCGGGGTTGAGCGGCGGGGCGGGCTTGTCTGAATAATCGCAGACAAAGCCATTGGCGCGCGCATCTTCCAGAGTGAGCAGCACGCTGGCTGTCTTGCCCGCGCGCAGATCGCGGACATGTTCGTAATCTGCGGCAACTTCGGCGATGAAATCATCCGCCAGAGTATCTGACAAGAGCTTGCTCGCCACGCCGACTGCACGGCTGGCATCGAGCACATGGATCACCGGCCCGTCATAGGCCGGGTCGATCTTCAGCGCAGTGTGCAGCTTGCTGGTGGTGGCTCCGCCGATCAACAGCGGGATAGTGAGACCGGCGCGCTGCATTTCTTCAGCCACCGTCACCATTTCATCGAGCGAGGGTGTGATGAGGCCGGACAGGCCGATCATGTCCGCGCCCTCTGCCTGCGCGGTTTCGATGATCCTGGTCCAGGGCACCATCACGCCCAGATCAATCACTTCATAGCCGTTGCATTGCAGCACCACGCCGACGATGTTTTTGCCGATGTCATGCA
>JAGREF010000005.1 GCA_020446665.1 Sphingomonadaceae bacterium | reverse complement strand
ATGCGACTTCGGATGGATTTGGCGGGCGCGGCGCGGATGCAGCCCAGAACCAGGGCGATGTCGATCCCAGTGGCACTGGCGGTGCCGGTGGTGCCGGGACCGGCGGGCTGGTCGAAATTTCGGCGATTACCGGTGCGACCTTTGATTATTCCGCCGACGGCCTCACAAGCGCGCAGGGCATTGGTGGAGCAGGCGGCAGGGGTGGCGATGCGCCTTCCTTCGACGCAGGCGCCGGGGGCGCAGCCGGGGCTGGCAATGGCGGCACGATTACGTTCTCGGCCAGTGGTGGCTCGACGCTGAATGTCGATGGCAATGGCAGTGACAACCGGCTCAACGCCAACGGTATTGGCGGCGTGGGCGGCGATGGCGGCATCGGATTGGGCAGCGTCGTCGCCAATCCGGGCCAGAATGGCGCAGCATCGGGCGGCGCGATCAACCTGCTTACCAGTGGTGCTGGCTCCGTGCTGGCCTTTACCGGCAATGTGATTGCCGATGCGTCCGGTGCGGGTAACCTCGACCTGCGCGACAATGCGCTGGGGGCTGATGCGACCGGTGGTTCCTTCACCAGCAATGCCAGCCTGGGCGGCACTATCTCGATCAGCGGCGGTCTTGCTGCCGATGCCACTGCGCGGGCATCTGCCGGGGTGCTGGGCGCTGGCAATGCTGTGGGTGGCTCGATTGATTTCCTGATGAGCGGGGCTGGCAGCAATTTCGAAGTGCTTGGCCAGTTCAGCATTGCCTTCCCATTCCCCCTGCGCCAGCGCAGCATCTACGCCGATGCCTCTGCACATGAACCGCAATCGGGCAATCCTCTGCTGCAATCGGCAACAGGCGGGGATACGACGGGCGGGACGATCAATGTCAATTTCGCTGATGGAACCTCAACCATCGCCAGCCGCGTGGCATTCGAAGCGGGTGCAGGCGAAGACAATCCTCTGAGTGGAACGGGCGCATTGCCGGGGCTGTTTGTTGACAGCGCCCGCAATGTTGGCGGGGCGATCACAATCAATCTGACAGGCAGCACCAATAATTGGGGCAGTCTCGATGCCTCTGTCACGACCTTCGGCTTTGGCGGCGAAGCAGTCCAGGGCACGATCGACATGGTGATCGACAATGCCACGCTGAACCTCACCAATTTCGGCCTCTCGCTGGACACCTACACCGCCGGTGAGATCACTGTGAACGATCCGGTGGCGGTATCGTTGCAAGTGCTCAATGGTTCGACGCTGACGGCCAATACGGGCGTTTCTCTGTTCTCCGATACCGGGCTGGGCGTGACCAGTGCCACGGTGCAGGCAGGCGGCGTAGAGATGCTGGTCGATGCCTCCACCGTCACAGTTGGCGGTGATATTTTCCTGGGCAATGAAGCGCAGGCCTTCCGCTTTCCGTCAGTGACCAGCAATACCACAGGCGCAGATGCGCTGGCTGGTGACCTGACATTCACTGCGACCAATGGCAGCACGATCAACGGCGATGTCCAGCTGTGGAGCTTCGCCATTGCCGATGCGGGGCCAAGTTCCGGCAATGCACAGAGCGGGGCGCTGACTTACACGCTCACGGATTCGCAGCATATTGGCAGCGGTATTGGTGCGGCAATCGACACGATTTCCTTTGCTGAGGCGTTGGGCGCGATTGATGCTGCGGGGACCGCGGGCAATGCTGTGACCGGTGACACGAGCATTACTATCTCAGGCGCTTCGACCTTTACGGGCAATATCGACCTCGAGAATTCCTTCGCCAATTACTACAATACCGGGACGGAACTGGGTGGGCTTGGCTCCGGCACTGGCGGGACGATGACGGTCAATCTGCTGGGTGGCACGATCAATATCAGCCAGATTCAGGTTGCCAATGACTTCGGGGCTGAACAGGCCGCCAATGGCCAGAATGGTTCCGACCAGTCTGGCGGCGATTTCATTCTCAACCTTGCCAATGCAACAGCCACCATCGGGACGCTGAGCATCGATACCAGCGTGGTTGGCGGTGATGGCGGGGATGGAAGCATCGCCACGCCGGGTGCGATGGGCGGCACTGGCACAGCCGGCAATATCTTGATTGACGTTGATCCCACCGCGACCCTGGCGCTGACTTCCGCCAGTTTGCAAGCCACGGCCAGTGGCGGCGCGGGCGGGCAAGGTGCGCCCGGCGGGGTTGGCGGTGCAGGAACGGGCGGTATCATCGAAGTTAACCTGGGCGGCACGGGCTCAGTGCTGACCGGGCTGGCAGGGCTCTCCATCGATGCCAGCGGTACGGGCGGCGCAGGGGGCAACGGCGTTCAAGGTGATACCGGCACGGACGGGACGCAAGGCGGGACCGGCGGCATCGGGCGGGGGGGCAGCGCGGTCCTATCGCTAACCGGCAATGGTGCCTATCTAGCGGTCAATTCGACATTATTCCAGCTGGTTGCGAACGGGATTGGCGGCACAGGCGGCGCTGGCGGTGCGAATTTGTCCGGTGGCACAGCGGGCGATGGCGGAACAGGCGGCGCTGGTGTGGGCGGCGAAGTGGAATTGCAGGCGCGAAGCGGCAGCATGTTTGATCTGACCGCTACTCCTGCTCCGACCCCGTCACCTTTCACCCTGTCCAGCTCCGGATTGGGCGGCGCGGGCGGGGCTGGCGGCAGCATCGACATGCTCAGCGGCGGCATCGCCGGCGATGGCGGCGATGGCGGCGATGGCTTTGGTGGCGCACCGGCATTGCGCGCCATTGGCGGGTCGATCACCGGCGAAGATGTCCAGCTGGCCGCTATCGGCACTGGCGGTGATGGCGGCGTTGGTGGAGATGACGGGACGGTAGTCTTCGGTGTTGGCGGCATTGGTGGCGCTGGAATAGGCGGGAATGCGATCCTGGAAATTCAGGATGGCAGCCCCGGCATAGTCCTTTTGCAGCACGTATCGATAATCGCCAATGGCGTGTCAGGAGCAGGCAATCTGTTCTTTGGGACGCTGGGTGGGCGAGTCGATATTATCGGCGCCTCGCACGATCTGATGTCCCTTCTTTCATTGACCGTTGATGCCACGGGCGACGCGGCAATAACGGGTGGCGGATTCTACATGACTGGCATCAACGCGCAGACCAGAGTGTCCAGTCAAGTGCTGGTCGATGTGGCTGGCGATATCGTCTATTCCTTTGACGGAGATGGCCAGCTGGTTGCCGGGCGCGGGGTTACCCTCAATGCTGGCGGGGACATTCTCGTTACGCATAGCAACAATGCGGGCGGCACGATTTCGATTGATGCCGGGGGCAATTTCAGCGCGATTTCAGTTGGCCGTTTCACGGCTGACAGCGGCAGTTTCATTGTCTCGGGCAACGAGCTGTTCGTTATTGCCGGGGGTGATATCACCGCCGATGATCTTACTGCAGTGCCAGTGATTTCGCTCACCTCCGAAGGCTCGGTCTATCTCAACAATGCGCTGGCAACGGGCCCGCAAGGCCTGTCGAATTTCGCCGGGATCATCATTGATGCCGGGCTGCTCAGCGCAGGATCGCCAATCTATGACCCGACTGCGAATGTTGAGATCACCGGAACCGTCCGGTCCTATCGCGATATCCGGATCACAGCGGGTGGTTCCACCACCTTTGTCGGCGGATCGCAAACGACAGCCGACAATGCGCTGATTGTGCGCACGGGTGACGATATCATCGTCGAAACCGGCGCTGGCATGGCTTCGGCGGCCAATCCGACTGATGCGATTGACTTGCTCAATCCCTTCACCAGCGGCCCGAATATCCGGTTGCTGGCGGGCGATGTTACCAATCTGCTGTCACCGATTCTGACACCGATTGCATCGGTCGTGATTGCGGGGGACATCAATTCCGGCGGAGGGGCGACCATCATCACCGGCAATGCGGTGGATGGCCTCAGCGGCACGATCACAGCTGCATCGCTTGCCGTCGATATCAATGATGCGCCTGCCAACGGTATAGCGCAAAGCGATGATGCGGGTCTGCTGTCTGCTCCATGTGTCGAGGGTAATGTATGCCTTGGCAATATTGCGGTGACCAACAGCATCCGGATCGGCCAGGCATCCAATAATGACGTGATCCAGCTGATCGTAGAGCAAGGCACAGTCAGTGCGCGCGAAATCCTGATCTCGACCCGGCGCGATATTGTGATGGGGACAAACGGGATCGCGACCCAGCTCGATGCGAGCGATCTGTTCTCACTGGACAGCAGCGAAGGCAATGTGGACCTGCGCGATGCCAGCATCCTCAGCAATCAGATACTGGTCAACGCAGCGGGCAGCCTGCTGGGCAGTGCGCAGCTGAACAGTGTGAACGATATTGGCATTACCGTTGGTGGCAGCATTACAGCGGCCAGCATCGAAAGCGGCGGCCAGTTGACCAATGTTGCCGATGTCGGCGGTGCGCTGGAGGCGAGCTATAGCGTGCCGGGCAGCATGGATGTCGGCTTGCTGAGCATAGCCTCTGGCCCGGTCAACATCTCTGCTGGTTCGGACTTGCTGTTTGGTGAGATTGTCGTTGCTTCTGACGACATCACGCTGCTGGCGCCGGGCACGATTGCGCTGGGCAATGCGGATACGGCGGTCAACATCACGCTCGATGGCGGCGTGCTGGATATCGGAACGCTGGTCGCCAGCGATTCCATCACTCTGTCCTCTGCCAGCGATGTCAGCATGATCTCGGCCGACGCGGCCAATGGTCTGGATATTGACGCATTGGGCAATGTCGATTTCAGCTTTGCCGGGGCTGGCAGTGATATTGGCATTGTCGCCGGTGGCGCGATCAATGGCGGTGATCTCGATGCGGGCGGGATGATCACGCTGGATGGTTCGCTGGTCGCAATAGGTGCGGCAAACGGCACGGATATTTCCATCACCAGCGGTAGCGACATATTGTTCGATCTGCTGACCTCGCCCAATTCCATATCGCTGGACGCGTCGGCAGGGGCGATTGGTGGGAACACAACGGCTGGCGACATCGATAGCGGGGGTGATGTTACAATCACGGCTCAGACGATTGGCCTGGGTGACATAATTTCGGCCGGTTCCATCACTGCTACTGCCAGCACTGGCGATGCCGGTTTCGGCACGCTCAACGCTGTTAGCACAATCACGGTTGATGCTGCTGGTACGCCCACGATTGGTAATGCGATCAGCGGCGGGGACACCTCCGTCACCGGCCAGGCTATCACCTTCAACAATGGCACAGTGGGCGGCAATCTGACGCTCAATGCCACCAATGGTGATATTGACGGAAACGGCACTGTCACAGTGAGCGGCGGGATTGATTTTGACGCGACCGGTAATGTCGGCTTTGGCTCACTCAATGCGCAGGGTGGCAGCTTCACCGTTGATGCGGGCGGCGATATCACCTTCACTGGCGCGACCAGCAACGACTTTATCGCGATGGTCGCGGCTGGCGAGATCAATGGGGGCGACCTGAGTGCCGTCAATTCGCTGAGCCTGCAGGCCGATGCGATTGCCATTGGCGATGCCAGCGCGGCCAATATTTCGCTATTGAGCGCACGGGATATCCTCTTCAACCTGCTGTCCTCGCCCAATGCAATCAGCCTGACCGCAACCAACGGTGTGATTGCGGCCAATGGCGGTCCCGGCAATATTACCAGCGGCGGCGATGTGACGTTGACGGCGCTGGCAATTGCGCTGGGCGATATTGTTTCTGGCGGATCCATCAGCGCGACTGCCAGTATTGGCGATGTGACCCTCGGCACGATAACTGCGGATGGAGACATCACGCTTGATGCGGACCAGAATATCACGGTCGATCATGCCGAGGCCCTTGGCAATTTCCTGGCTACATCAGGGCGGAATTTCACGACCGGCCTGAACTCGATCATTACCGGTGGGAATATCATCATCACCGCGGGAGGCGTGGTGACGCTCGGGAATTCCTCGGCGGGTGGTTTCATTGATGTGTCAGGCACGCAGGTCGATTTTGCGACTCTGGTTGCGGGTCTCCATGTCCAGCTGGTCGCAACTGCGCCTGCCCCGGCGGGGGCGGGCAGCGGCGGAACCAAATCGGGCACTCAATCGGTGGTACCTCCAGTCACAACACCAGGCACGGGTAGTGTAGCCGGTGGGTCGATCACTGCCGGGACCGGCGCCAGCAGCCTTACCGCCAATGGCGGAAACATCCTGTTGACGGGCCCTGTCAGCAGCACTGGCAGCATGGCAATGACTGCCACGGCCGGGGACATTGTGCTGGGCGGGACTGCCAGCGCTGCGGGAGACCTTTCGCTCAATGCCAGCGGCCTTGTCAGCATGGTCGATGCCAATGCGGGCGGCGCGCTGAACATCACCGCTGGCAGCTCGGTTTCCGCAGGTGCGTTGCAGGCAGGTGACGACCTGGTCATCCGGGCGCTGGGCGGCGAGTTCATTGGCACTACGCTCAATGCCGGCGGTGACGTATCGGTTGACGCGTTTGGCAACATCACTTTCGACACGGCCAGTGCCGGCAATGATGTTGACCTGGATAGCTTTAACGGCGGCTCGATTACCGTCGGCAGCCTGTTCGCCAATAGCGAAATTATCGTGAATTCTGACGGCAGCTTTACCGCCGATATTCTGGATGCCACGGGTACTGGTGCCGGTGCGATTGAAGTGGATGCAGCAGGTGACATCACGATTGGTTCGCTGATCGGTCGCCGGGCTGATATTTCTGCCACCGCCGGTTTCAACCTGCGGATCGAGACAGAGGTTGATCTGGCGGAGGAACTGATCGCGACGGCGGACGATATCTTCATCCGCGCGACGCAGGATCTGGAGGTCAACGCCTTTGCCCGCAATGGCGGGGTCGATATCGAAACGGTCGGCGCGCTCAGCACTGTCGGGGTCACTGCAACGCAGGATATCCGTCTGGTCTCAACCGGATCATCGGTCGCTGTGAATGACGAGATTGTGATCGACAATGTCGCACCGGGCAAGGGTGCCGCGCCACAGCAGGTTACGACCAGCGGCGGCAACATCCTGATCTCTGCGGCAGGCGACGTGCTGGTGAATGCCAATGTCACGGCCACGGATACGCTGACGATACAGGCAGGCGGTCTGGCTGATATTCAGGCAGCCGCGATTGGCGAGACGATTGATCTGTTCGCGGCGGATATCACGATCGGCGCCAATGGTTCGCTGGGCCAGACGGACCTCACCAATCTGATCAGGATCAGCACGGATGGTGACATGCGCATCGGCGGCGCTGGCGGCACGAGCGGCTTGTTCGAACTCGACAATGCTGAATTCTCGCGCATCCATTCGGGAGGTGACATCGAAATCGCCGCCAATACAGGCTTTATCGAACTGGACGATCTCGACATTGTCGTGATCGACAATGTGTCCGGCCCGCAGACCGGCAATCTTGGCCAGGCGGGTACGCTGGACTTCTTCTCGCAAGACGGGATCGACGTTTTCGGCGCGGTCGTCATGAGCAATGCGACGGCGGACAATCGCCTCTCGCTGGCCACTGAACTGGATCTGTTCATTGATGCCAATACTGGCCTGCTGGAGATCAACGAAGATTCAGGCGTCTATACCGGCACGCTCTCAATCCTGGCGGAGAATGTCTTTGCCATGACGCCTGATGCGCTGGCCGATATCTCCGGTCTCGGGGTTGCGGATATTGATAGCAGGCTCGCCGATAGCGAAGGGATCGACAATCCGGACGGGTTGCTGCGTGCGGGCACGGGGGACATTGTCGTGAGCCAGTCCTTCCTCGTCCAGAACACCGCACCGGGGACCGACTTTGCTGACCGTCGCGGGTTCACTTTTGACAGCCTGCTGGTGCAGTCAAATACTGCCACCACGGGTGCGAGCATCGTGGTGGTCATCAACGGGATCGTGAATGGCCAGACCGGCGTTGACGCCATCGCCGCGACTGACTTCACCGGGGCCACGCTGGATGCGCTTTCAACGCTGAATGGGTGCCTGATTGCTGACCCATCCAGTTGTGTGACCACGACCACGCCCGATGATGATAGCCCCGGCGATCCCTTGCAGGATTTGATCGAAGACCAGTTTGACGATGATCCGGGTCAGGATGACAGGACAGAACAGGGTTTTGGCGACAAGTTCGACACTTTGCTGATCGAACTGCGCGATCCGTCTGATTATGATGAAGAGCCGCTGATTGACGATCCCGTGACCGGGGCGGGCAATGAAGACCTGTGGTCCGGCGGCGACGAAGAATGCGAAGAGGGTGAGGAAAGCTGCCCGGCCTGATGGATATGGTGACGGCCAGCGGCGCGGAAAGGCTTGACCACCGCGCCGCTGCCGGGGCACAGGCGCGGCCATGCAGGATCATCCGCTGAAGCTGTTCAACAGCCTGACCCGCCAGCTTGAAACCTTCGAGCCCGTCCACCCCGGCGAGGCGCGCGTCTACACCTGCGGGCCGACGGTCTATAACTATCCCCATATTGGCAATATGCGCGCCTATGTCTTCGCCGATGTGCTGGGGCGAACATTGTCGTTCAAGGGGTACAAGCTGACCCATGTCATCAACATCACCGATGTCGGCCATCTGACGGACGATGCGGATGAGGGTGAAGACAAGATGGAGAAGATGGCTGCGGAACGCGCGCAGTCCATCTGGGACATCGCGAAACATTATACGGAGGCCTATTGGGCCGATGTAAAGGCGCTCAATATCCGCCAGCCTGCGCATTGGTCAGTGGCGACCGATTATATCGATGACATGCTGGAATTCGCAAAGAGCATCGCGGACAAACATTGTTACGAGCTGGAAAGCGGGCTCTATTTCGATGTCTCCACGGTGGAGGATTACGGGCGGCTTGCCCGCGCGGTGACCGAAGAAGGCGAAGGCCGGATCGATACTGTCGAGGGCAAGCGCAATGCGGCTGACTTCGCGATCTGGCGCAAGACTCCACCGGGTGAAAAGCGCCAGATGGAATGGGACAGCCCATGGGGCAAGGGCGCGCCGGGCTGGCATCTCGAATGCTCAGTGATGGGCGGCAAGCTGCTCGGCTTCCCCTTTGATATTCACACGGGCGGTATCGATCACCGCGAGATTCATCATCCCAATGAGATTGCGCAGAACCAGGCGTTCTGCGGCTGTGGCGGGCTGGATGTTGCGACCCATTCAGGCGCGAAAATGTGGATGCACAACAATTTCCTCGTCGAGCGGTCGGGCAAGATGTCCAAGAGCTCGGGCGAGTTCCTGCGGCTGCAACTGCTGATCGACAAGGGCTATCACCCGCTCGCCTATCGCATGATGTGCCTGCAGGCGCATTATCGCAGCGAGCTGGAATTCAGCTGGGATGGCCTCGCAGCCGCGCTGACCCGGCTGAAGCGGATCGTGATGGGTGTGGAGCGTTTAGCGGAAGCGGAATTCGGGGCCATCGAGCACCCCAAATTCGCGCCTCTGCTGGAGAAGTTCGACGCGGCCATTTCAGACGATCTCAACACGCCCATCGCCTTAACTGTGCTGGAAGAGGCTTTGGCCGTGAAAAAGGTCGATGCCGGGATCAAGCGCGCCGTGATCGAGCATATGGATGCTGTGCTGGGTCTCGGCCTGTTTGATATCACGCGTCAGGCGCTGCGTATCCGGCCAAAGGCGGCACAGATCGCTGAGGGTGAGATCGAAGATGCGCTGGCCCGCCGCAAGGCTGCGCGCGCGGAGAAGGATTTCGCTACCAGCGACGCGCTCCGCGATGAACTTGCCGCGCAGGGTGTCGAGGTGATGGACGGCGATCCGC
>JAGREF010000058.1 GCA_020446665.1 Sphingomonadaceae bacterium | reverse complement strand
ACGCCGCAAAATATCGTGATCGGCGGGGGCGCCGGTGCATTCCCGCCGATGATCGGATGGATCGCGGTGACCGGTGACATCACCCTGATGCCGGTGCTGCTGTTCGCGATCATATTCATCTGGACCCCGCCGCATTTCTGGGCGCTCGCCCTGTTTGTGCAGAGCGATTACGCCAAGGTCGGCATCCCCATGTTGCCGGTCGTCGCCGGAGAGAAAACGACCCGGCGCCAGATTCTGCTCTATTCGCTTGCACTGCTGCCGATTGCTGCTGCGCCATGGCTGGTCGGCGGAACCGGTATCATTTACGGCATGGCTGCGCTGGCGCTTTCCGGCCTGTTCCTGGGGTTTGCGCTGCCGGTCGCATTTCGCACCCGCACTGGCGAGGATGATCCCATGCGTCCGGAAAAGCGGCTATTTGGCTACAGTGTGCTATACCTTTTTGCGCTCTTTGCGGCACTGGTTGCGGATCGCGTGATTTGGGGGCAGGAGTTTGTCCGATGAACAAGCAATTCGAACCCGATGAGGAATATCTGCGGCGCCAGCGCACGCGCAATATCGTCCTGGCCTTGATTCTGGCGGGATTCGCGATCCTGTTTTTCGCGATCACTCTGGTGCGGATCAAGGAAGGCGGATGAACCGGAACGCGCGAACGGCAGTTTCGGTCGGCATGCTGGCGGTGGGCATGCTGGCGCTGGGCTATGCCTCGGTGCCGCTCTATCGCATGTTCTGTCAGGTGACCGGCTTCAACGGCACCACGCAGCGCGTGGACGAAGCGCAGGCGGCCACTGTCATTCCGACCGGCAAGCAGATTTCAATCCGTTTCGATGGTAATGTCGATCCCGATCTGCCCTGGAATTTCCGCCCTGAGCAGACGACGGATCGGGTGACCATTGGCGCGCGTGACATGGCCGTTTTCCTGGCGAAGAACACGTCGGACCACCCGGTGACAGGCGTAGCCAGTTTCAATGTCGAGCCCGAATATACGGGCAAATATTTCAACAAGATTCAGTGTTTCTGTTTCAGCGAGCAGACCCTGCAACCGGGCGAGGAAGTGCGTATGCCGGTGCTGTATTACGTCGATCCCGAACTGCTGAAGGATGACGATGCGAAGGCCGTGGAGCAGATCACGCTCAGCTATACTTTTCATCGCAAGGTGGAAGAAGGCAGCTAGGCTCTGGACCGCAGCGTTTGAGGGCGATATGGGGCGCTGGAAACCGGATTGCGCCGTAGATTGAGAGAGCAAGATTCATGGCTGGCACAAAGAACCACGATTATCACATTCTGCCGACTGATCCCTGGCCCCTGATCGGCGCCATGTCGGCGGTGACCATGACCAGCGGCGGCGTCGTTGCCATGCATCCCGATGCGTTCGGTTCGTTCGGGCCGATGGGCAAATACATGTTCCTGCTGGGCGCGCTGGGTCTGGTTCTGACCTTCTTCAGCTGGTTTTCGAATATCGTACGCGAAGCGCATGCCGGCGATCACACGCCGGTGGTGCAGCTTCACCTGCGTTACGGCATGATCCTGTTCATCGCTTCGGAAGTGATGTTCTTCGTCGGCTGGTTCTGGAGCTGGTTCGATTTCTCGCTGTTCCCCTCGCAACTGGCAGAGGTGGTCGGCGGGCAATTCCCGCCCAAGGGGATTGAGGCGGTGATGGACCCGTTCGACCTGCCGCTGCTGAACACGCTGATCCTGCTCTGTTCGGGCACCACGGTGACCTGGGCGCATCACAGTCTGATTCACGGCGATCGCGAAGGCTTGAAGAAGGGCCTGTGGCTGACCATCGCACTGGGCGCACTGTTCAGCTGCATCCAGGCCTATGAATATGCGCATGCGCCTTTTGGCTTCGGTGGCAACACCTATAGTTCAGCCTTCTACATGGCCACCGGCTTCCACGGCGCGCATGTGCTGATCGGCACGATCTTCCTGATCGTCTGCCTCATCCGCACTTACAAGGGCCACTTCACCCCGCGCCAGCATTTCGGCTTCGAAGCGGCGGCGTGGTACTGGCACTTCGTGGATGTGGTGTGGCTGTTCCTGTTCGTGGTCGTCTACATCTGGGGCGGCTGGGGCGCTCCGATTCACTGATGCCTTCCGGCAATCCGGACACCAAAGGGCAGCCCTCGCTGGTCGAGGCTGCCCTTTTCGGTTTGTGCCCGCGTTGCGGCGCGCGCACGCTGTTTGACGGGATTGCCCGGTTTGCGCCGTGTTGCCGGGCCTGCGCGCTGGATTATTCCGCCTTCAATGTGGGGGATGGCCCCGCCGCCTTCCTTACGCTGATCGTGGGCGGGCTGATCGCGGTGCTGGCGATCTGGCTGCAACTGGCGGTGGAGCCGCCGTTCTGGCTGCATATCGTGTTGTGGGTGCCGCTGGCAACGCTGCTGGTTATCGGCGGGCTGCGCGCGGCCAAGGCTGCGCTGTTGCATGCCGAATACACCCGCGATGCGCGCGAGGCGGGCAGCGGCGATTTATGAACCGGCGTGTGCCCGTTCTGCCCACCGCCTTCGTGCTCGCCGCCGTCAGCGTAATGGTGGCGCTGGGCGTCTGGCAGATGTTCTGGCGGGCGGAATGGAAAGACCGCCTGATCGCGCACTACGATTCCGCCCTTCAACAGGATCGGGAAGTAGCTTTCCCGTCTGCCGGGCAGGACACCGAGGGCGCGCTTTATCGCCGCAGCCGCGTCAATTGCGCACGGGTCATCAGCCGTGACGCGATCGCCGGGCGCGGCGCTGACGGACAGGCTGGCTGGGCGCAGACTGCATTGTGCGGAACCGGATCGCAGGAAGCCGAGATTGCGCTGGGCTGGTCCCGCGATCCCGCAACCGCACCGTGGGAAGGTGGCGAAGTGACCGGCATGATCGCCCCGGCTGCGCAGGGCATCCGCCTGGTCGCGGACCCACCGCAGGCGGGACTGCGCGCGCTTGTCCGGCCTGACCCGCATGAGTTGCCCAATAACCACCGGGCCTATGGCTATCAGTGGTTCTTTTTCGCCGCGACTGCGCTGGTGATCTATGTTCTGGCGCTGCGGAAGCGCCTTGCCGGATCGGGCGCGCCCCGCTAACCGCGCGTTCCATGGAATATGTCAGCACACGCGGCAACGCGCCCGCGCTTGATTTTGAAGGTGTCACGCTCGCTGGACTGGCCAGCGACGGCGGGCTTTACGTACCGCGCCACTGGCCGCGCTTTTCCACTGAAGAGATCGCGGCCATGGCCGGCTTGCCCTATGCGCAGCTTGCCCAGAAGGTGATGCAGCCCTTCGTGGGCGACTGCCTGAGCGAGCAGCGTCTGCTGGATCTGTGCGAGGCTGCTTATGGCCGCTTCGCGCATCGTGCGGTGACGCCGCTGGTCCAGCTCGATCAGCAGCACTGGCTGCTGGAACTTTTCCATGGCCCCACGCTGGCTTTCAAGGATGTGGCGCTGCAATTGCTTGGCCTGCTGTTCGAGGAATTCCTGTCACGTCGTGATCAGCATCTGACCATTGTCGGGGCGACATCCGGGGACACCGGATCAGCAGCGATTGATGCGGTCGCCGGGCGTGACCGGATCGACATCTTCATGCTGCATCCCCATGGCCGGGTCAGCGATGTGCAGCGCCGCCAGATGACGACGATGCTGGCGCCCAATGTCCACAACATCGCCATCGAAGGCACGTTTGACGATGCGCAGGCGATGGTGAAGCGGGTGTTCAATGATCCGCAGATGACCAGTCGCTTTGCCATCGGCGCGGTCAATTCGATCAAC
>JAGREF010000057.1 GCA_020446665.1 Sphingomonadaceae bacterium | reverse complement strand
CATGGCTGCGCGCGGCGGCGCGGCCAACGGCGTGGACCATGGGATATTCCTGCTCCAGCGCGTCACCGCGAATGACTTTCAGCTCTGCCTTGTGCTGTTTGGCCAGCTTTTCAGCCACCGCTTCCAGCGCGGCAGGCCCCATATCCTCAGCCGGCGTATTGACCAGATCGCAGACCAGCGCGGTCGCGCTTGCCTCTGCCACGGCAGCGTCAATTCCCTTCACATCCTTGGTCAGCAGCACACGCGGCCCCGGTGCATCCGGGTCTTCGCGGTAACGGGTGAAACTGTATTGCGCAGAGAGCCAGCCGAACAGAGCCGGGCCGGTGCCGACATTGGCGACGCGATAGGTACCTGCAGGAAGCACCTCGGCCAGTTTCGCCAAGCACCAGCTGGACAGGCTTTCGGGATTGGCGACCCCGCCCACGGCGAACCACGCATCGCCATCGGGCACGATCCCCACCTGATAGCCACCCCCGTCAAACTTTTGCGCTGCCAGCGCAGCACGCTGACCGGCAGAGAGCGTTTTCGCCCATTCGGGGAACAGCTCCTTATTGGTGAGGTGGATGGAAATGGCGTCTTGCCCGCGATCGGGCTGGATCAGATCATGCTTGCTGCTCATGCCTGCTCCTTAGGGCGTGGGCCCGCCAGTTGGAAGCACGAGATTGCGCACTCGCAATTTGCTGCGCGGCTCGCTAAAGGGCGCGCATGACGGAATATCAGGTAATCGATAGCGCGGACACAGTCCTGCGGGATGGCACGATCAAGCTCCACGGCCCGGACGGGTTTGCCGGGATGCGCAAGGCCGGGCGACTGGCGGCGGAAATCCTCGACGAACTGACCGGCTTTGTACAGCCGGGGGTGACCACCGGGCAGATTGACGATCTGGTGCGGACCATGACGCTGGATGGCGGCGCTGTGCCTGCGACCATGGGCTATCGCGGCTATGCGCATAGCTGCTGCACTTCGATCAACCATGTCGTATGCCACGGCATTCCGGGCGACAAGCAGCTGAAGGAAGGCGACATCGTCAATATCGATGTTACCCCGCTCCTCGACGGATGGCACGGCGATACCAGCCGCATGTTCCTTGTCGGTGATGTGCCGCTCAAGGCGCGGCGGCTGGTCGATGTGACCTATGAATGCCTGATGATCGGTGTCGGGCTGGCAAAGCCCGGCGCGCGGCTGGGCGATATTGGCGCGGCGATCCAGCAATATGCGGAAAAGCACCGCTATGGCGTGGTCCGTGAATTCTGCGGCCATGGCCTCGGCCGCCTGTTCCATGATGCACCCGAAGTGGTCCATGCAGGCCGCGCGGGCACGGGGCCAGAGCTGAAACCGGGCATGTTCTTCACCATCGAACCGATGATCAATCTCGGCAAGCCGGGGGTGAAGCTGCTCAATGACGGGTGGACGGCGGTGACGCGCGACAAGTCGCTTTCCGCCCAGTTCGAGCATTCGATCGGCATTACCGAGGATGGCTGCGAGATTTTCACGCTGAGCCCCGAGGGGCTGGACAAGCCGCCTTACGCCTGAGGCGGAAAAGGCCGCTCGGCCGGGAATTGCCGGAACCTGCCTGAAAAAATGCCCGGCCGATCCGTCGTGCCGACGCTCCGTTGCGAGGACGCGGCGCGAACCTGACCAACCGGGCAAAAGGGAAAAGCTCGCTTGATTCAACGAGCCCTTCGGGTCGCATCTCCACGCTTGCCCAGTGCCCTCTCCCAAATCCAGTGCAAAAATTGTCAGTAAATTTGATAGCTATCCGGGCGCTGTGATGCCTATCTTCGGTGTCATAAGGATAGAGGGGGTTACGTCGGGGGTATGGGTTCGGCTGACGAGAGTCGTGCGATCGTCGAAATCGGCGCTGCCAAGCTCGGCCTCCGGGCTCTCGCATGCGAATATCAGATCTTGCGGCAGCTTTACGAACATGGCCCGCAGTCACCCAAATCCCTGGCTGGCAACAACGGCTCTTCTCCCGCCACTTTTCAGAAATATCTCAGGAACCTCTGCGAACGGCAGATGATCGCATGGACGAGCGATCCCGCCGACCAGAGGCGGCGGCTTTACAGCTTGTCCCCCGGTGCCCGGCAGGTGTTCGACGAGCAATTGCGCGAAGCCTATGACCCGAAGAACTACGAAGACGAAAGCGAGCCGCAGACCTCGGGCTCGCACCTGATGGTCCGGAGGCTGGAAGGGCGCCTGAAAACGCGGATTTTCACTACCGAATTCCAGATCGTGATGTGGCTGTATGACGAAAGCCCGCGCACGACCGGGCAACTGCTGGAGATGTCGGACGTGTCGCCCGGTGCGTTCTACAAGTGCCTTGGCCGGCTGCACGATCTCGGCCTGATTCATGTCACTGCCGACAACGGTGACCGCCGCCGCAAGTGCTATTGCCTGTCCGAGAAGGCCCACAAGGTCCTGGTCAAAACGATTGCGCAATGGGGCGATTGGACTCGGCGGCATACGCAGGGTTCGTAGCGGAAAGCGATTGAGGGGGCGGTTCCGGCCTGCCTTGGACTACTCGCGCGCCGCGCGGATCGCCGCACCCGCTGCGAAGGGGGTGATTGCCGCCAGCACCAGGCTGATCGCGGCGGTCAGCGCAAGGCCGCTTTCCCCGCCTGTCGCAAGGCTACCCGCGCCGAAGATGAGGATC
>JAGREF010000056.1 GCA_020446665.1 Sphingomonadaceae bacterium | reverse complement strand
TCTATTGCGGCTCCGCTTCGCCGGAGGACCCGCGTTATCTGGAGCTTGCGCATCAGGTCGGCGCGGCGCTGGCAGCGCGTGGGATCGGTGTTGTCTATGGCGGGGGCAGACTGGGCCTGATGGGCGCGGTGGCGCGCGGGGCGCTGGAGGCTGGCGGCGAAGTGATCGGGGTCATTCCCGAAGCGCTCGCCAATAGCGAGGTTTCCAACCATGACTGCACTGAATTGCACACTGTCTCAGGCATGCATGAGCGCAAGCAGCTGTTCACCGACCTTTCCGACGGGTTTGTCACCATTCCCGGCGGGGTCGGCACGATGGACGAATTGTGGGAAGCGATGAGCTGGGCGCAGCTTGGCTATCACCAGAAGCCGGTTGGCCTGCTCAATGCCTTTGGCTTTTATGACGATCTGATCGCCTTCAACCGGCGCATGGCAGAGGTCGGCTTTGTCCGCCCGGCGCATCAGAATATCCTGATCGCGCGCGACACCATTCCCGAACTGCTCGATGCCATGGCGGATTACGAACCGCACACGCCGATCTTCCGCATGAAGGCGAGCGATTTGTGACGGTCAGCCGACACAAGACAAGGCCCGTCACCCCTGCGAAGGCAGGGGTCCAGCCGACCTTGCGAACAGCCGCAACCCTTATCTGGATCCCCGCCTTCGCGGGGATGACGCTGGAGTGTGCGGGGAAGTTAGAGTGGGATGCGGGGCTGAAGGAGCCGGGTCTTGCCTAGCGAACGCCCGCTTGCCCCGTCACGTTTCATGCGCGAAACGCTGCCGCAGGCAGGAGGAATGCGCAATCGCGCGGCGCTGGTCGAAAAATCCCGCGCTGCCATTGCCGAGGGTTCGCAAAGCTTTGCGGCGGCCTCCACCCTGTTTGATCGGCACACGCGCGAGAAGGTCTGGCTGCTCTATGCCTGGTGCCGCCGCTGTGACGATATTGCCGATGCGCAGGACATGGGCGGCGAACTGGGCGATCAGTCCAATGCGGCAGACCGGATCAAGGCCATCCGCGTGCTCACCGAACGCGCCTTTGAAGGTTTGCCCACGGCCGATCCTGCCTTCGATGCCTTCGGGCTGGTGGCGCGCGAATGCGGCATTACCCGCGCCATGGCGGATGATGTGATCGCAGGCTTCGCGCTCGATGCCGCTGACTGGCGCCCGCGCAGCGAGGCTGACCTGATGCGCTATTGCTTCCACGTTGCAGGGGCCGTGGGGGTGATGATGGCGGTGGTGATGGGCATTTCCCCGCAGGATGAGGAAACGCTGGACCGCGCCTGCGACCTTGGCCTCGCCTTCCAGCTTGCCAATATCGCCCGCGATATCGAAGAAGATGATGCTGCCGGGCGCTGCTACCTGCCGGTCGAATGGCTGGTCGAAGAGGATATCGAGCCGGGCCAGCACATGAAGCCGCATCATCGCGGCGAACTGGTGGAAATGACTGAAAGGCTGCTCAACCTGATGGAAGACCATGCCGCTGCCGCACGCATGGGCGCCAGCCGCCTGCCTTTCCGCAGCCGCTGGGCGGTCCTGTCAGCCGCGCGTATCTACACCGCGATAGGCCACGAGGTCCGCCAGCGCGGCATCCATGCGTGGGATCACCGCGCCCATACGAGCGGGCTGCAAAAGGCAGGCCATGTTTCCGCTGCCTTTTTCGAAGCGCTGGTCAACCGGCCTCGCCGCGTGACTCTGCCCCGCTGGAACCGGCGCGAACTGGCAGCGATGGCGCATGCGGATAAATCCGCTACACAGCCTGCATGAGCTGGGACAAGGAACTTGCCGAATTGCGCGCGCGCGAGGCGCTGGCCGAACAGATGGGCGGCGAGGAGAAAGTCGCCCGCCAGCACGCGCGGGGCAAGATGGATGCGCGCGCACGGCTTGCTGCCTTGGTGGATGAAGGCTCCTTTCGCGAAATCGGCAAGATCGCGGGCAAGGGTCATTATGACGAAGAGGGCAAGCTGACCGGGCTGACCCCTGCCCCCTTCCTGTTTGGCAAGGCGCAGATTGATGGCCGCCCGGTGGTGGCGAGCGCGGATGATTTCACCATTCGCGGCGGCGCTGGCGATGCGTCGATTTATCGCAAGATGAGCCAGTGCGAGAAAATGGCGCATGATCTGCGCCTGCCGCTGATCCGCATGATTGACGGCACAGGCGGTGGCGGATCGGTGCGGATGCTGGAGCAGATCGGTGCGACCTATGTGCCGATGGTGCCAGACTGGAGCGATGTCGTGACCAATCTCGACACGGTTCCCGTGGTCGCGCTCGCGCTTGGCCCCACTGCGGGCCTCGGCGCGGCGCGGATCGTTGCCAGCCATTACTCCGTGATGGTGAAGGGGCTGAGCCAGCTCTTTGCCGCCGGTCCCGCCGTGGTGGAGGCATTGGGCGAAACGTCCGACAAGGAAAGTCTCGGCGGCAGCGAAATCCATACCCGCAATGGCGTGGTCGATGATGAAGTGGCGAGCGAGGCCGAGGCCTTTGCCGCTGCCCGGCGGTTCCTGTCTTACCTGCCCGGCCATGCTGGTGCGCTGGCCGAACGCACGGCTTGCGATGATCCGGTGGACCGGCGGGAGGAAGCGCTGCTCTCCCTCGTTCCGCGCGAAGACAAGCAAGTCTATTCCATGCGCCGCGCGCTGCAGATGATTTTCGATCAGGGCAGCGTGTTTGAAATGGGCCGCTTGTGGGGCCGCGCGGCCATCACGGCCTTTGCCCGGCTGGACGGCAGGCCGGTGGCGGTGCTGGCGAGCGACCCCAGTTTCCTGGGCGGATCATGGGAAACGAAATCGGCGGAGAAGGTCGAACGCTTTGTGAAACTGGCGGACCGCTTCCGCCTGCCCATTGTCCATCTGGTCGACAATCCCGGCTTCATGATCGGCCGCGCGGCAGAGGAAGCCGGCACGATCCGCTATGGCGTTGATGCGATGAACGCGATCTATCGCGCGAAGGTGCCACTCGCCAGCGTCATCATCCGCCGTGCCTATGGCATTGCTGGCAGCGCCATGAGCAATGGTGACCGCTACCAATATCGCTTCGCCTGGCCCAGCGGTGACTGGGGCAGCCTGCCCATCGCAGGGGGGCTGGAAGTCGCCTACAAGTCAGAGATCGAAGCTGCGGAGGACCCGGCCGCCCATTTGCAGGCGATCCGTGAGCGGCTGGGCCGCGTAACCAGCCCCTTCCGCAGCGCGGAACGCTATAGCGTGGAAGACATTATCGACCCGCGCGACACACGGCCCTTGCTGTGCGAATTCGCGGAAAGTGCTTGGCGGGTGCTGGAGGGGCGCAATTAGGGCAAATGGTCCGCGCTTTGCGGCGGCGGATTGGCGTGCAGGCGGCGGAAAAGTTTGCCGTTTTCGGCCCACAGCACCAGCAGCAACGCGATCAGGGCCGAGCCCAGCAATGCGAGCGCCAGCGGCCTTGCGCTGTTGTCATAAAGCTGGCCGATAGTGATCCCCAGACCGGCGGAAATCACCATGCGGATGAAGCTTTGCAGCGACGACGCGGCACCCGCGATACTGGCAAATGGCTGCATCGCGATGGAGCCGAAATTCGACCCCAGAAAGCCCAGCAATGCGAGATTGATTGCCAGCAGCGGGACAAAGCGCCACAAGGTCTCATAGGGGCTGAAGGCCAGCCACACCTGCACCGCTGACACGATGATGAAGGCAATCAGCCCGCTATGCGATACGCGCCGCGCGCCAAAGCGGATCACGATTTTCGAATTGGTCAGGTTCGCCACCACCATGGCCGTGGCAGAGATAGCAAAGACAATCGGGAACAGATCGCCCATGCCGAAATATTCCGCGATCAATTGCTGCGCCATATTGATATAGCCAAACACTGATCCGAACAGGATCGCGCTGCCGATCACATAGCCCATGGAGGTGCGGTTCCTTGCCGCCAGCCCCATATTCGCGGCCAATGTACCCAGACGGATCGACTGGCGATTGGACGGGTCCAGCGTTTCCGGCAAGCGCAGCCAGATCCATCCTGCCAGCAGTGCAGCCAGCGCAGCCAGCAGCACGAAAATCCAGCGCCATCCCGCCACCAGCAGCACCAACTGCCCCAGCCCCGGGGCAAAGATTGGCACTGTGATGAACACGGCAGAGACCATGGACAGCAGCCGCGCCATGCCATCGCCTTCATAGCGGTCACGAATGATCGCAGCAGGCACGACCGACAGGCCCGCACAGGCCACCCCCTGCAACACGCGCATCACCAGCAGCCCGTCAAAATCGCTAACCAACCCGCAGCCGAGCGATAAGATCACATAGAGGCCCAGCGACGCCAGCACGACGGGCCTCCGCCCGAAACGGTCCGCCAGCAGCCCCGGATATATGCAGCCCACCCCGCCTGCGAGCAGATACAGCCCGATCACCAGTTGGCGGCGATTGCCGTCCGCTTCACCCAGTTCGCGTGACATATCCGCCAGTGCAGGCAGCATGGCATCGACCGACATGGCATTGATCGCCATCATCGCTGCCATCAGCACGACCAGTTCGATCGGGCCAATGGTGCGGCTGTCTGTGAGGGAGGACATCACGGCGCTCATGCCAGCCCCATGCCCGCCCACCCCCATTGTGGAAAGCAGAATTTGTATGCGGTGCTCACAATCACCAAGCTTCAATGCCTGCCCAGGCAATTGTAAGAAGGCAAAATGAGCGCGCCCGATGACAGCGATGATACCGGCGAAGCCGATGGGCTGCGCAAGATCATCCATGTCGATATGGA
>JAGREF010000055.1 GCA_020446665.1 Sphingomonadaceae bacterium | reverse complement strand
AGGCGATGATGGGTACGGGCGAGGGTGAAGGTGAAAATCGCGCACTGGAAGCTGCCGAACGCGCCATCGCCAACCCGCTGCTCGACGGCGTGAGCATGCAAGGCGCGAAGGGCGTGATCATCTCCATCATCGGCGGCGAAGATATGAAGCTGCTCGAAGTCGATGAAGCGGCGAACCATATTCGCGAGCTCGTGGATGAAGACGCGAACATCATCTGGGGCAGCGCCTTCAATCCCGACCTGTCCGGCCGTATCCGCGTATCCGTGGTTGCTACCGGAATCGAGCAAGGCGCCGAAGGAATTGACGCGAGCAGCGGGACGATGTCGCTCGCTGCGGCACGTGCGCCCAAGCGCCCGGTGCTGGAGCTTCCGGCAGAAGACGAAGCCGATTTCGAAGACGAGTTCGAGGAAGAAGACGAATCCTTTGTCCCTGCACCTGCGCCTGAACCAGTCGCCTTTGACGAGGCGGAAGAAGACGAGGAAGAAGGCGAAGACGACGATGTTGACGGCATTGTCGATCCACTTGCCGGCATGCGCAGCGATGCAGAAGACGAAGATGAAGAGGATTGGGGAGAGGAAGCTGATTCGTCGGGCAGCGTGACTTCCGAAGAGGAAGATGGCTGGGAAGACGATGATGAACCCGCGCCTGTCCCGAAGAAGGAAATGCTCGATCTGAGTTCAGCCTCTGTCGATGGTGACACAGGTGGTGATGAATTACTGCTGGATGCAGACCGCTTGGCAGAGGAAGATGAGCCGGTTCAGGGCGGCGCTGCGCCGCGTCGCAAGGGCCTCGTGTCCGGCGGCAGTGGCGGGAGCGGTGGCACCAGTGGCGGCGCGGGCAGCACGCTGTTTGAACGCATGGCCAATCTGTCGCGTGGTTCATCTTCCGATGACGATGAAGAAGATGATGACGGCGGTGATGGTGCTTCCTCGGTCAGCATTCCGCGGTTTCTTGGGCGGCAGAACAACCAGTAATTTCGGCCGGTAAGTCCGGGTGTGCCGGCCTGTTTGTGGCCGGTTCATCCAATCTTTCTATATGCCTGCCAGATGAGGCAAAACGTGCAAGCTGCAGGTATTCGCAACGCCCGACGCGCCGCCGTGATTAGCGGTGCTCTTGCTGCGTTTTCTTGCGGTTTACCAACTTCGGTTTTCGCACAAGAAGCATCGCAGGCCGTGGTGCAGCCCTTGCCTCCGCCAGCGGTGCAGGATCTCAACGATGCACTTTCCCGGCTCGCCCGCAATACGCGCGATGTCGATGCGTTGATTGACGCGGGCACCGCCGCGCTCAAGCTGGGTGATGTGGAAGGGGCCATTGGCTTCTTTGGCCGCGCAGACGAGCTTTCGCCCGGCAATGCACGAGTAAAGGCTGGTCTTGCCGGTGCCTTTGTCCGGTCGGAGCGCCCGATTGAAGCGTTGCGGCTGTTTGCAGAAGCGGAAAAGGCCGGAGCCTCTACGCTGGAACTGGACGGCGAACGGGGGCTGGCTTTCGATCTCGTGGGGGACAATGCCAGCGCGCAGGCCCATTATCGCCGTGCTCTGACACAGAGCGAAGATGCGGAAACACGCCGTCGGCTTGCCCTTAGCCTTGCCATCTCCGGTGACCGGCAGGGTTTCGAAGCGACTTTGCTGCCGCTGCTGCAAAAGGGTGACCGGACAGCCTATCGTACCCGCGCCTTTGGGCTGGCTGTGCTGGGTCAGGAAGGGGAAGCAGTGCAGGTCGCCGCACAGGCCATGCCCGCTGATCTGGCGCAGCGTATCTCCCCCTATCTGACCTACATGCCGCGCCTTACCCGCCCGCAGCAGGCCGCTGCTGGTAATCTGGGTATTTTCCCCAAAGCCGCGCAGATTGGACGCGACGATCCGCGCATCGCGGCATATTCCGGACCGGGTTCGCGCCCGCAACCCGTGCGCGGGGCAGACCAGCGGCTGGCACCCGCTGGCGAACCACTCGGCCCACGTGAAGACACGCGCAGCGGCCGCCGTCGTCCGGGCCGGGCCTCAAGCTCGGTCGAAAAAGTCGAGGCTGCCAAAGAGCCCACGCCAGCGGTGAAGGAGCAACGGGCTGCGCGCAAGGAAGAGCCACGCCGGGTCGCGCGTGCGGAATTGCCCGCAGTCACTCCGCCCCAAGCGGTAGCTACGCCCGATCCGAAGCGGGAGCCGAAACTACCCGAACCGCCGGTGCAGGCGACACCCGAACCGAAACCGCTTGAAGCAAAGCCGGAGCCGCCTCCAGCTGCCCCGGAACCCCCAAGGCCGAGTATTTCTGTGGCAGAGCCGGAACCCCCGGCTGCACCTAAGCCGGAGCCTGCGGCTGAACCGGAACCTTCGGCCAAGTCTCCTGTCTCGCAGCAGCAGCCTGCGCGGGTGGCGGCCAATGATTTCGACTTGGGTAAGCTGCCTGGGGCCACTGCCGCTGCGCCCGCTGCAGAGCCTGCTGCGGCGCCGGAATCAGCGGCTCAGACAGGAGTGGCCAAACCGAAACCTGAAGTGATGAAGGCGGAAGCATCAAGGCCTGAGGTGGTTACCCCTCCAGTGGCCGCTCCGCAGCCCGAAGCTGCGCCTGAACCCGTCCAGCAGCCTGAACCCGAGCCTGCGCCGCAAGAACCCGCCAGCGTTGCCGATGCCTTTGCAGATTTGTCCCTGCCCGTTGCAAGCAAGCCAGCCCCTGCGCGCGGCGCAGTGGACATTACCAAGATCAAGCCGCCGCGTGAGAAGGAAGAACCGCCAGCAGCCAAGGAACCGGAGAAACCCAGACATCCCAGCCGGATATGGGTTCAACTGGCCACCGGGCGCGACCGCGACGCATTGCGTTTTGACTGGCGACGTTTTGAACGCAAGTCTGCTGATATTCTGAAAGGAAAGGGCCCCTTCGTAACGCCCTGGGGTCAGGCCAATCGCCTGCTGGCTGGTCCGTTCAGCAGCAGCAAGGCCGCCAATGAAGCGATGAACAAGCTTAAGGAAGAAGGGATTGAGACCTTCACCTTTACCAGCCCGGAAGGGCAGGAAATTGAAGAGCTTAAGTAGAATTTGTGCACAGGCTTTGCCGCCTTTTTGCACAAGCTTTGAACAAGTCTGCCCAGTTCTCCCCAAGCGTTGATTGCGGACGGATTGCGCGAAAGGGGGCATCGCGGGCATTCATCGCGCGATGGTTAAGACAGGCATAATCCGATGAGAGCAGGCGAAGGCGATTTTGCGCGTGATGACGATGCCGCGCCGCTCGATATGCTGGCGGCCCTGTTCGAAGCGCGCGGCTGGGATTTCGAATTCCACGCGGAAGATGAACTGTCCGGCGAAGTGCAGGGCAGCTGGACCAAATATCAGCTGCGCGGCATCTGGCGGCCGGAAGACAATGTCCTCCAGCTTATCTGCCTGCCTGATATTCGCGTGCCGCAGGCCAAGCGCATGGCCGCATTCGAGCTGCTTTCGATGATCAACGAACAGGTCTGGGTCGGCCATTTCGATATCTGGTCGAAAGGCGGCGTGCTGCTCTATCGCCACGGGCTGATGCTGGGTGATGACGGACTGCTCAGCCTGTCACAGGCGCAGTCCATGGTCGAAACCGCGCTGGATGAATGCGACCGCTTTTATCCGGCCTTCCAGTTCGTGTTGTGGAGCGACCGATCCCCGCGCGAAGCATTGGACAATGCACTGGTGGATGCTGCGGGCGAAGCCTAGCCGGACGGCGTTTTTTGCGGCATGGCGGCGGCATGACAGACTTCAATTCCATCCTGCTTGTCGGCTGCGGCAATATGGGCGGCGCCATGCTGCGCGGCTGGCTGGCTTCTGGCATTGCGCCAGCGAGTTTCACCATCGTCGATCCGCAACTGGACAGCGCACCACAAGGGGTGACGTTGCTGCGGGACTATCCGCAAGGGGCATTTGACGCGATCCTGCTGGGGGTGAAGCCGCAAATGCTGGATGCGGTGGCGGGTGATGTCGCGCCGCTCGCTGGTAAAGACACAGTGATCCTGTCGATGCTGGCGGGGGTAGAACTGGATACGCTGCAGGCGCGCTTTCCGGCCGCGAAGGGCTATGTGCGCGTGATGCCCAATCTTGCGGCTTCACTCGGGAAATCGCCGGTCGGAATGGCGGAGAGTGGCCTCGACGACGCCCAGCGCGATGCGTTGGCGGCGCTGATGGACCGGCTGGGCGCGGCGGAATGGATTGCGGAGGCGCAATTCAACCTCGTGACTGCGCTGGCCGGATCGGGGCCGGGCTTTGTCTACCGCTTTATCGACGCCTTGGCGGCAGGTGGCGCAAATCTCGGCCTGCCGCCGGAAACGGCGCAGCGTCTGGCGCTGGCGATGGTGGAGGGGGCCTCGGCCCTGGCCGCGCAGTCAGCTGACTCCCCGGCCATATTGGCGCAGCGTGTTGCCAGCCCGGGCGGAACGACGGAAGCTGGCCTGAAAGTGCTGGATGATGGCGCAGCGATGGCCCGCCTGGTGGAAGAAACCTTGCGCGCGGCGCGGGATCGGGGGGAAGAGCTGGCCGAAATGGCCCGCAATCAGGGTTAAGGCCTGTAAACGTCTTTCGTCCGGTTTCTCTTGAAAAATCCTATGGAATTACCGATATTCCACACATTACCGGTCCATCCCCACTCCCCCCTTAAGGGCCGGCAAACGGAGTTTGGAAGAGAAATGGCAAATTGGAATGACCCCCGCGATACCCGGCAGGGATTCGGTGTGTCTCCCAGCCTGAATGGCGAAGTGATGGGTGCAGAAGGCACCACATTTGACGCCGGGCTGCGCAAGCACATGCTGTCGATCTACAACTACATGGCCTCTGGCGTACTGCTGACCGGCATCGTCGCGCTGGTGACAGCCAGCACTGGCCTCGCGATTTCTTTCGCCAGCGGGCCTCTGATGTGGCTGGTGGCGCTGTCGCCGCTCGCCATCGTCTTCGCCATGAGCTTTGGCCAGAACAAGTTCTCCACCGCTACGCTGCAGATGATGTTCTGGGGCTTTGCAGTGCTGATGGGCCTGTCGCTTTCGACGATTTTCCTCGTCTATACCGGCGCATCCATCGCGACGACTTTCTTCGCCACGGCGGGCGCCTTCGCGGGCCTGAGCCTGTTCGGCTACACCACGAAGAAGGATCTGTCGGGCTTCGGCAGCTTCCTGATCATGGGCGTGGTTGGCCTGATCATCGCCAGCGTGATCAATATCTTCCTGGGTTCCAGCATTCTTGATCTTGCCATCAGCTTCCTCGGCGTGCTGATCTTCGCAGGCCTGACCGCCTACGATACGCAGCGGTTGAAGCATGAATATCTGGCGATCCAGAACCTGAAGGTGACCAATCCTGCCATCGCGCAGGCTTATCCGCTGGGCAAGCTGGTGATCATGGGGGCGCTGAACCTCTATCTCGACTTCATCAACATGTTCCTGTTCCTGCTGCGCTTCATGGGTTCGCGCGAGTAATCGCCCGCAACTGATCGCAAAAAGGATTCGATTTATCGTGCCCGGGGTGCCCAGTGCATCCCGGGCATTTTCTTTGCTTCATTCCCGGTCTAGGTGTGAACTTTATACTGGCCGCGAACGACCAGTCAGGTGAAATGATACTGTCCTAGGAGGGGTGCAGCCCAATGGCCGCAGCAATGCCGATCAAGATTACTCGTGTATCTGCCCGCAATATGGCCGTCGCCGCAGGGGTTGCTGTGCTGGCCGCCTGTGCAACTCCCGTACCACCGCCTCCGCCGCCACCTCCGCCCGTGCAGAAAATCATTCCCCCGCGGCCAGTGCCGCCGGGTGGCGCGGCCTATATCATGGAAATTCCGCCGCTGGGCGTGGACGGACTGCGCATGACGGTCAATCGTGGCCTCAGCAATGACGAGCGCACCTGGCATTTCCGGTCGGCATGGAATGTGGCAGCGCTCAATTGTGTGTCCGCAGAACAACAGCCGATTCTGGATGCCTATTCTTCCTATATCAGCGTCCATGCGCGGACCCTGAGCGCGGTCAATTCGCGGATCGACGCGGCCTATCGCAAGAATTACAGCTCAAGCCGCGATGCGATCCGGGCCCGTGAATCGAAGATGACCTCGGTCTATAACTTCTTCACCTTGCCAGCCGCGCGGCGTGATTTCTGCAATGCGGCGCTGGATATCGCCAATCGCGCAATGATGGCGCCGAAATTTGATGCGAACGAATTTGCTGCCGCCAATTTTTCGATTTTCGAACAGCCGTTCGAGACTTTCTACAATTCCTATGAGCAGTATCAGCGGGATTCTGCCGCGTGGGATGCGGAATATGGCGCTGAATACGGCGCGTCTCAGCCCGGCTATGTAGCTGTGCATGGTACGCCAGCGCAGCCCACTGATGCAGGCAGCAGCAATAGCGACGGTGGCGGTTAGAGAGACGAGAATGGCGAGAGAAATCACTTTTCTCCCCATTTCGCCTAAGCTAAATTGCTTTCTTCCGGCGGGGCATTGCTCACCGGGCAGACTGGAACGGGGCCGTAGCTCAG
>JAGREF010000004.1 GCA_020446665.1 Sphingomonadaceae bacterium | reverse complement strand
TATTCGATCACCCGCAAGCTCAAGGAAATGGTCCTCGCGCGCCGCATAGAAGGGGTGCTGAGCAAGGAGCAGATTCTCGAACTCTATCTCAATGAAATTCCGCTGGGCCGCCGCTCCTATGGGGTGCAGGCTGCATCGCGCGCTTATTTCGACAAGGATGTGGGCGATCTGGAGCTGCATGAAGCCGCCTATCTTTCGATCCTGCCCAAGGCACCGGAAGTCTATAGCCGGGAAAAGAATTTTGGCCGGGCACTGGAACGGCGCAACTGGGTGCTGGACCAGATGGCCGATAATGGTTTCATCACTGCCGCCGCCGCCAGCGAAGCCAAGGCGCGCCCGCTGGGGATCGTGAACAGCAGCAGCCGCAATTTCAGCTCGGCAGATGCGGGCTATTTCTTCGAAGAAGTAAGACGCCAGCTGATCGGTGAATTTGGCGAAACCGCGGAAGACAGCCCGAACAGCGTCTATGCTGGCGGTCTGTGGGTGCGGACTTCGCTGGATCCGGAATTGCAGGATGTCGCCCGCGATGCCTTGCGCAACGGTCTGTTGCGGTATCACGGCGGCCGGGGCTGGGGCGGCCCGCTGGCCACGATTGATCCGGCCAAGGGGGACATGAAGAGCCAGCTGGCTTCGTCTTATCTGGGGATCAATTACAAGAACTGGCGCGTTGGCGTGGTCCTCTCGCGCAGCGGCTCTAGCGCGACTGTCGGGTTTGCGGATGGCACGGAAGGGCCGCTGACAGGCCTGCCCAATGCGCTCAAGGTTGGCGACGTTACGGCAGTTGCACCCTCTGGCAATGGCTGGGCAGTGCGCACGGTCCCTACCGTGTCAGGTGGGATGGTGGTGCAGGACCCTCAGACTGGCCGGGTGCTGGCAATGCAAGGCGGGTTTGACTCGCGCCTGGGTGCCTTCAACCGCGCGACACAGGCTGAGCGGCAGCCCGGCTCCACGATCAAGCCCTTCGTCTATGCGGCTGGTCTGGATAACGGCATGACCCCATCTACGCTCGTCGATAACAGCCGCTATTGTTACTATCAGGGTGCGCGGCTGGGCGAGAAATGTATCCGCGGGGGCCGTGGCGGCGAATTCCCGCTGCGTTACGGGTTGGAACAATCGCAGAATATCATGACCGTTCAGGTCGGGATGCAGGCCGGGATGGATAATGTCGTCAACACCATCAAGGCGATGAATATCAGCGATGATCCGGACCCCTATGCCGCAACCACTCTGGGCTCGGAAGAGACGACCGTATTGCGGCTGGTCAATGCCTATTCCGCACTGGCGGATCACGGTCGGCTGCATGAGCCGACGCTGATTGACTATGTCCAGGATCGCCGGGGCAAGGTCATCTGGCGCGCAGACAAGCGGGCCTGCACCGGCTGCAACATGCCCGAATGGGATGGCCAGCCCATGCCGCGCCTTGCGCCATCAGGCAAACAGGCCATGGATGCACGCACTTCCTTCCAGGTGATGAATATGCTGACCGGAGTAATCCTGCGCGGTACGGCCAAGGTCCTGCGCGGTTCCGGCCTGCCGCTATTCGGCAAGACAGGCACAACCACCGGCCCCAAGGAAACATGGTTCGTCGGCGGGACCCAGCAATTTGTTGCCGGGCTGTATATTGGTTTTGACCGTCCCAAGAATATGGGCGGTTATGCCCAGGGTGGCACAGTCACCGCGCCGGTTTTCAAGGAATTCGTCACCAAGACGCGGGATCGCTGGGATGATTATCCGCTCGTGGCCCCGCCAGGTGTGCGCATGGTCCGCGTGGACCGCCGTACCGGCAAGCGCGTGTTCGACGGTATGCCGGGGGATAGCCCGGATTCCGCAATCATCTGGGAAGCGTTCAAGCCGGATTCCGAACCGCCCCGCCAGACACGGCGAGACGAGATCGCTGCCAAGCGTGCGGAAATCCTGGAACTGATCCGCAAGGGCCGTCAGGGCGCTGGTGCCGCGCAACAAGTCGAACGGGAAGAACCGCCCGCTGACTTTGTCGAGGAACAAGGCGGGATATATTGATCTGCTGCCGCGTTAAGATGGTGAAGGAGATGACCCGATGATCTTACGCTTGCTGGCCACCTGCGCTGCCATGGCCCTTGCAGCCACGCCTGCGCATGCCGAATTGCCCAAGGGGGCCAAGGCTCCGGTGTTTACCGCGCAAGGGGCGCTGGCCGGCAAAGGCATGGCCTTCAACTTGCGCAGTGCACTGGCGAAGGGGCCGGTGGTGCTCTATTTCTATCCCAAGGCTTTCACGCAGGGCTGTACGCTGGAAGCCAACGCCTTTGCCGAAGCGATGGATGAATTCGAAGCGGCCGGGGCCACTGTGATCGGCATGTCGAATGATGATGTCGAAACGCTCAAGCGCTTTTCCACCGAACATTGCCGCGATCGCTTCCCGGTCGCTGCCGCCAGCTCGAAGCTGATCCGTGCCTATGACGTGGCGCTGGAACGTGACGGCAAGAAGACGGGTCTGACCAAGCGGACATCCTATGTCATCGCACAAGATGGCCGGATTGTCTTTGTTCATTCGGACATGGATTATCGCGATCATGTGCGGCTGACGCTGGCAGCGGTCAAGCGGCTTAAGGCGAAGTAAGCCAGCCCCTCACGGTGGTGCGCGGCTTTACTTTCACCACCTGTCCGCTAAGCGGTCCGCTCACTTTTGCGGAGTAGACCCCATGCGTGCCGAAGGGCAGGCCTTTATCGATCGGATTGAAGCTGCGCTGGCGCTGGTGCGTCAGTCGCTGGACTGGGAACGCGCGCTGCGTCGTCTCGACGAGCTGAATGCGCGGGTGCAGGACCCGACTCTGTGGGATAATCCCAAGGAAGCGCAGGCCATCAGCCGCGAACAGAAAACCCTCGAAACCGCGATTAATACGGTCAATGAGATTTCCTCGGAAATGGCCGATGCAGTGGAATTCGTCGAGATGGGCGATGCCGAGGGGGATGATGAGGTCGTCGCCGAAGGTCTTGCCTCGCTGGCTTCGCTGGCTGACCGTGCGGATGCGGACAAGGTGCAGGCGCTGCTGTCAGGCGAAGCGGATGGTAACGACACCTATCTTGAAATTCACGCCGGGGCAGGCGGCACGGAAAGCCAGGACTGGGCCGAAATGCTGCTGCGCATGTATGCCCGCTGGGCCGAGCGTAAGGGATTCAAGGTCGAAACGGTCGAATATCAGTCAGGCGAACAGGCCGGGATCAAGAGCGCGACTCTGCTGATCAAGGGCGAGAATGCCTATGGCTATGCGAAGACTGAAAGCGGCGTGCACCGGCTGGTGCGGATCAGCCCCTATGACAGTTCTGCGCGCCGCCACACCAGCTTCAGCTCTGTCTGGGTCTATCCGGTGATCGATGATGATATCGATATCGAGATCAAGGAAAGCGATCTGAAGATCGACACCTATCGTGCTTCGGGTGCCGGCGGGCAGCACGTCAACACGACGGACTCCGCCGTGCGCATCACCCACCAGCCGACCGGGATCGTCGTTGCCAGCCAGAATGACCGCAGCCAGCACAAGAACCGCGCCACTGCGATGAACATGCTGAAAGCGCGCCTGTTCGAACGCGAAATGGCTGAACGCGAAGCGGCGGCGAGCGGCGAGTATCAGGAAAAGAGCGAGATTGGCTGGGGCCACCAGATCCGGTCTTACGTGCTGCAACCGTACCAGATGGTGAAGGATTTGCGCACCGGAGTTACCTCAACCTCGCCCGATGACGTGCTGGATGGCGCACTGGACCCCTATATTTCTGCCGCGCTGGCACAACGCGTGACCGGGGAAAGGGTCGATGTGGAGGATGTTGAATGATGACGGGCAAATGGTTGCTTGCTGGCGGCGCAGTTGTGGCCAGTTTCGCAGGAGCCACTCCGGCTCTGGCAGATGTGACCATTGGCCCGCGTTTTTCCTATTATTTCGACAATTCCAATCTGCGCACCTCTGATCTGGACGGGTTGCAGGACGCACGGCAAGTCGTTGATGAAACCCTGACGCAGCAACTTGTCGATGCCAGCGGCTTCGATGATCTGACGCTCAGCGTGCAGGATAATGGCTCCGCCTCCAATGCCGATCAGGTCGGCTTCCCCATGGTGGGGGCGATGATCAATTTTGGCGATGATCGCGACCGTTTCACGCTCACCGCCATGTATGGCAAGGGGAAGACGACCACAGAGCTGGTATCCTCGCGACAGTTCACTATCGAAGTGGGCGATATCGGCATAAACGAGTTATCGATCATCCAGACGGTGGTTGATGACAAGGTGGACCGGTTCGACCTCGAACTCACCTGGCAGCGCCGCATTAACGAGAATTTCGCCATTCTGGCCGGTGCCCGCTATGAACGGCTGGACATTGCCGGGCAGGGTACGGTCACGATCCAGGAAACCGACGCAGTGCGGTCCTTTGTCGCGGAGACCCTGGGAGAGGAACTGCCGAACAGAAATCTTGACGGTGCAAATCAGCCGACCACAATTGCCACTGACCGCAAGCTGGAAACGCTGAGCGCACGCTTTGGCGTGACGGCGTTCATCCCGTTCAACGGGAGCGCCGTGGCCTTTTTCAGCGGCATGGTGCAGGGCAGTTATCAGCCTGACAGCAATTTCGGCACACGCTTTTTTGGCGTAAATGGGAATCTCGTGCGGGAGGAAAACCGCAAGGATCGCGGTGAGCTGAGTGTTGGGCCGGATTTTGCCGTTGGGGCGCAATTCATTCTGACGGATAATATCGCGCTGGATATTCGCTACCGTGCGATCCTCTATTTCCCCTTGTCTGGCGATTTCTCTTTCGGGGATAGCCGCGTCAATCACGGGATCAATCTGGGCGTGTCCTTCCGGCTGTAAGACATATGACTCGCTTGCTCGCTCCCCTTGTCCTGCTCTTTACGCTGTTGTTGCCGCTCGGCGCAGCGCATGCGGAAACCAGGGCACTGATAATCGGCTCGGATTATTCATCCACCCCGGATGCAAAGCTCAGGCTTGCCAATCCGGTGGCTGATGCGCGCATGGTGCGTGCGGCTTTGGCGCGCACCAGCGTGAGAGACGTGACTCTGCTGGAAGATCCTGATGCAGAGCAATGGGCGGCGGGTTTCCAGCAATTCGCAGATTCGCTTTCCGGTGATGACATCGCGCTGCTCTATTACGCCGGGCACGGCTTCCAGATTGACGGGTCCAACTATTTGCTCAGCGGTGATGGCGTTTCGCTGATCAGTCTGGATTCGCTGCTGCGCACGCTGACCGAACGGGCGAGGGGCGTGGTGGTGGTGGTCGATGCGTGCCGCAACAATCCTTTCTTCGAGGCAGAGGAAGATGCGCAAATGCGTGTCGTGGCGGTGGAAGGCGATACGCGATCGCTGCAAAGCGTGACGCTGGATGATCTCGCCTATGCCCGCAATGGTCTGGCTCAACTGGCCAATCTGCGTGGGCTTTCGGCAGTGGTGTTTTTCTCTACGGAGCCCGGAAATGTGGCAGAAGACGGCGATACGCCGGGCAAGGGCAGCCCCTTTGCCAAAGTCTTCACCCGCGAGATCAAGCGCCGTCAGTCGCTTGACGAAACTTTCCGCAAGACCGCCGTTGGGGTGAACAGCGCCACGGATGGCCGCCAGAGCCCGTGGCGGCAGGGGGATTTGCCGTTCAACGTCTTTATCGCCGGTATGCGGGCGCTGCCGATCCCCTGATAGGGGATGAGCGGTGTTGGTGATTTGCATGGCGCGCGCCAACGGCTAAGGCGGACCTAAGTATGATGCGCTACGCCCTTCCTGCATTGGCCCTGATTGCCACTTTGTCTGCCTGCAACTGGCAGGATCGCGATAGCGACCGCCCGGAGAGTTCCCTGGAATTCCCCCGGCCAGACCGGCCTGTCTCTGGCCTTGGGGCCAACCAGTTCTCCACCGAAGATGCGCGTGACAGCGTGGGTGAAGCGCAGACCGTGATGGATCTTGCCGAGATCGAACCCGGCATGACGGTCGCGGATATCGGCGCGGGCGAGGGCTATTACACCGTCCGTCTGGCAGAGCGCGTTGGCAAGGATGGCCGGGTGCTGGCGCAGGACATTGATGATGAAGCGCTTGCCCGGCTGGGCCAGCGTATCGAGCGTGAGCGGTTGGACAATGTCTCGATCAAGCTTGGCGCTCCCGATGATCCGCGCCTGCCGGAAAACAGCTTTGACCGCATCTTCCTCGTCCATATGTACCACGAAGTGAGCGAACCTTACGCGTTCCTCTGGCGCATGTGGCCGGCCCTGCGCGAAGGCGGGCAGGTGGTGGTGGTGGATGTCGACCGCCCGACGGACCAGCATGGCATTGATCCGCTGTTGCTGAGCTGCGAATTTCGCGCGGCAGGCTATGAACTGGTGAGTTTCAAGGATGCCCCTGAACTGGCGGGGTACTATGCACAGTTCAAGGCAGCCGCTACACGGCCCGAGCCGGGAGAGATTAAACCTTGCAAGGGGTCACCTGCCGGGTCAGGGAATGCGGCGAAGTAGCCGCCAAGTTTATAACAAGGTTGATGAATTTATGTCTTTCAAGGGTCTGAGCCCGATTAGCTATAACGGCAAGGAAGTCTGGCCGCTGGTGGAAGGCGGCAAGGGCGTTTCCGCCACCAATCACATGAGCTCGGGTGCATGGGCCGCTGCTGGCGGTATCGGCACTGTCAGCGCGGTGAATGCTGACAGCTACGATGAAGACGGGATCCCGATCCCGCAAATCTATCCGCAGGCCACGCGCAAGGAACGGTTTGAGCAGCTGGTACGCTACGGCATTGATGGCGCCACTGAACAGGTGAAGCGCGCCTATGAAATCTCCAATGGCAAGGGCGCGATCAATATCAATGTGCTGTGGGAAATGGGCGGCGCGCAGCAAGTGCTCGAAGGGGTGCTGGAAAACTGCAAGGGCATGATTGATGGCGTCACTTGCGGTGCCGGTATGCCTTACAAGCTGGCGGAAATCGCCGCGCGTTATAATGTTCAGTACCTGCCGATCATCAGCTCCGCCCGTGCTTTCCGTGCATTGTGGAAACGCAGCTATTCCAAGGTGCCGGAACTGATGGCCGCGGTGGTTTATGAAGATCCCTGGCTGGCGGGCGGGCATAATGGCCTGTCCAACGCCGAAGACCCGCGCAGCCCGGAAGATCCCTATCCGCGCGTGGCCGCCCTGCGTGAGACCATGCGCAAGGAAGGCGTGAGCGAGGAAACCGGCATCGTGATGGCGGGCGGGGTATGGTTCCTGCGCGAGTGGGAAAACTGGATCGACAATCCGGAGCTGGGCAAGGTCTTGTTCCAGTTCGGAACGCGCCCGCTGCTGACGCAGGAAAGCCCGATCCCCAATGTGTGGAAGGAAATGCTCCGCACCGTCGAACCGGGCGATGTGCTGCTACACAAATTCAGCCCCACAGGCTTCTATTCCAGCGCGGTGAAAACGCCGTTCCTCTATGATCTGATGCATCGCAGCGAACGCCAGATCCCGATCTTCAAGCGGGAAGAGGAAGAAGGCACCGTGCCGCTGTCCGATCACGGCAAGGCGAAATATTTCTTCGTCCACCCCGGTGATCAGCGCAAGGCGCAGTCATGGATGGCGGAAGGCTTTACAGAGGCGCTGAAAACGCCGGACAATACGGTGGTGTTCGTCACGCCCGAAAGCGCAGAACAGATCCGCGCCGACCAGCAAGGCTGCATGGGCTGCCTGTCGCATTGCGGCTTTTCCAGCTGGAAGGATCATGACGACCACACGACCGGTCGCCTCGCCGATCCGCGCAGCTTCTGCATCCAGAAAACGCTGCAGGACATCGCCCATGGCGGCGACCCGGACAACAACCTCGCTTTCGCAGGCCATGCGGCCTATCGCTTCAAGCAGGACCCGTTCTATTCCAACAACTTCACCCCGACTGTGAAGCAACTGGTTGACCGGATTCTGACGGGGGATTGAGGTAGAAGACCTGTCCTTTTCAGGGGCATGCACATCGCACCCGATTAATCGTCATTGCGAGTCCGGCCTTGTGCCGGGAGAAGCAATCCAGCGCTTCACGCGTGACGTTCTGGCTTCCCGCGTCGCTTCGCTCCTCGCAATGACGATACTTGTTTGATGCAGGATTATCGCGTTACCGGAAGTGGCTCCTACTCCGTCGTCACCCCGTCAAAGTGATCCGCTTCGTGGTCGCGCTCTGCGTCGGCGCAGCTTGCGTGGACCGTGCCGTCCTTGTGCTCTGGTGGCCCATAGATCGTGTAGAGCCTGAGCGGTTCATTGCCGCTGTTCACCACATTGTGGCGCGCGCCCTGCGGCACGATGATGCCGTCATCATCCTCCACCGCATGGGCGACACCATCGATGGTCACGGTTCCCTTGCCGCTTTCGATGCGGAAGAACTGGTCGATATCCGGGTGGACTTCCTCGCCGATTTCCTCGCCCGGCTGGATCGTCATCAGCACCAGCTGGAGGTTGTGGCCGGTATAGAGCACGCGGCGGAAATCGCTGTTTTCCAGCGTCAGCTTCTCGATGTCGTCCTTGAAACCCTTCTTCATGGGTGCCTCCTGATCAGTTCTGTCTTGCAGGCAAGATAGGCACTGCACCGCCATGACCCAAGCCCAATCCGCGCTGGCGACAAATGATAATCCCGATCAGTCCAATCGCTCCACCAATTCACCGTCAGCGGGCCGGAAATGGCGATCGAGAAAGAGGTTCAACGCATAATAGGCAAGGCGCAGCTGGGCCTCTTCTGGGGAAGAAGGCTGGGCGGTGGCCTCCCGTTCCTTCCAGCGCTGCCGCATGGCGCGCAGGCTGGTGTCAGCGGGCAATTTGTCCAACACCGCCTGATGGAGTTCGACTGCCTTGCGCACTGTATCTAGGGCGGCAGGCAGCGGGATTGCCCCATCCTGCGCACTTACCAGCACTTCGCAGCGAAAGTCGCGGCAGGATGCCGGGCGATCAGCGTAGATGGTGCAGGCGCGATCCCGGACAAAGCAGCAGGGTGTGACAAAGCGTTCGCCCTCCAGTTGGGGAGGGGCCATGCCGTGCGTAGCCACCCGATCCCGTTCCGCCGGATCGACCAGAGGAATCCAGCCGAACAGAGCTTCCGTACAGCACAGCCCGCAATGGACGCACAGATCAGCGGTGGAGACAGTCTCGCTCATGGCGGGCGAGGCTATCGCAAAGCTGCCGCTTAGTCGAATTCCCAGGCGCGTTCGCCATGGCTGGTGATGTCCAGCCCTTCGCGTTCTTCATCTTCGCTGACCCGCATCGGGAAAACGAGGCTGACCATCATGCCCAGAATGACTGTGCCCACGGCGCTCCACAGCGCCACAGCGCCAACGCCCAGCGCCTGCGCGGCAAATTGCGCACCCATGCTGCCCCCTTCGGAATAGCCGACGCCGCCGAAACTTTCCGAAACGAAGATCGCCAGCATCAGCGAGCCGAGCATCCCGCCCACACCGTGAACGGCGAAGACATCGAGCGAATCGTCGATCTTCATCTTCTGCTTCACCAGCTGGATCGCGTAATAGCAGACCACGGACCCGGCGAGGCCCATGATGATCGAAGCACCCGGGCCGACATAGCCCGCAGCAGGGGTGATCGTGGCAAGGCCAGCAATCGCGCCGGTGGCCCAGCCAACGCTGGTGGGTTTGCCGACCGAAAGCTTTTCAATCAGCAGCCAGACCAGCGAAGCGGTAGCCGCCGCGACATGCGTATTGATGATTGCCGCGCTGGCGTCGTCAGTTGCAGTTAGGGCAGAGCCGCCATTGAAACCGAACCAGCCCACCCACAGCAGCGCGGCACCGGCCATGGTCATGGCAGGCGCATGCGGCAGCATCAGCGTTTTCGGCCAGCCGCTGCGCTTGCCCAGCATCAGGGCCACGACGAGGGCGGAGATACCGGCCGTGGTATGCACCACAATGCCACCGGCAAAGTCCATCACGCCCAGACCGGCAAGCCAGCCACTGCCCCACACCCAATGGGCGACCGGAGCATAGACCACGAGCCCCCACAGCGCGCAAAAGCCAAGCACCCAGCCAAAACGGGCGCGGTCCACCCATGCACCCACCATCAGCGCGGGGGTGATCACGGCAAAGGTCATCTGGAACAGGGCAAATGTGCTTTCAGGGATAGTCAGCCCTTCGCGGACATCGCCGAGATTGTTGAACATCCAGAATATCCCGCCGCCAATCACGCCGTTCGAAACCTGACCGAAAGCGAGCGTGTAGCCGACCACCACCCACAAGACTGAAGCCGCCGCCGCAATCGCGCCGATCTGGAGCAGGACGGAGAGGAAATTCTTTGCGCGCACCAGACCGCCATAGAACAGACCGAGCCCCGGCAGCGTCATCAACAAGACCAGTGCGCTGGCAGTAAGGATCCAGGCCGTGTCGCCACTGTCGCTGACAGCGACTTGTGCCGGGTCTTGCGCAAAACCCGCGACGGGCAGGGCGGCCAGCCCGGCGGTGGCGATCAGTTTGCGAAACATGAAAGCGACTCCTCTTGCGCCCGACATATTTGGCGGGCTTTCCCCTATGAAAGTGCTGTTAGGACATAAGTGGCGCGCCGGACAAGGGGTGGGCGCAAGGATTGTTCACAATCGTGCCTGCTTGGATCAGATCAGACCTTGCAGCACCATGTCTGGCGGGCGCTCGCCATGGGCCCAGAAGACGATATTGGTGATCACTTTCTCTCCCGAGGCTTCGCGGCCTTCAACGGTGGCGCTGCCGGTATGGGGCTGGGTGATCGTGTTGCGATGATCGAGCAGGCGCTGGTCAACTTTCGGCTCGTCCGGATAGACATCCAGCCCGCAGCCGCCGAGATGGCCGGATTCCAGCCCGGCGATCAGCGCTTCGTAATCGACCAGATCGCCGCGCGCCGTGTTTATCAAGCTCGCCCCTTCCTTCATCTTCGCAATCCGGCTGGCATCGATCATGTGGTGCGTTTCCGGCGAAGCGGGGCAATGCAGCGTGACGATGTCCGCCTGTGCCAGCAAATCGTCCAGTTCCCCCACCCATTCGGCGTGGAACATGTTTTCCACCGAGGCGGGCAGGCGATGGCGGTTGTGATAGATAACCTTCAGGCCAAAGGCCCGCGCGCGGTGAGCGACAGCCTGGCCGATCCGGCCCATGCCGACGATCCCCAGCACCTTGCCCCCCAATTGGCGGCCCAGCATTGCAGAGGGAGCCCAGCCGGTCCATTCGCCCCGCCGGATCAGGGCCGTGCCATCACGCATCCGGCGCGGGACGCCGATGATCAGCCCCATGGTCAGATCTGCTGTGTCGTCTGTGAAAACTCCCGGCGTATTGGCAACCACGATTTTCTTCGCGTGCGCTGCGGCGAGGTCAATATGGTCAATGCCGGCGCCGAAATTGGCGATCAGGCCCAGCCGCTCGCCTGCCTGTTCGATCAGCCCGGCGTCGATCCGGTCCGTCACCGTGGGCACCAGCACATCGCAATCCTGCATGGCCGCAACGAGGTCTTCGCGGCTCATTGGCTTGTCTTCGCGGTTGAGAACCACGTCGAACAATTCCTCCATCCGGGCTTCGACCGAGGGCAGCAGGTGGCGGGTGACGATCACCCGGGGCTTGTCCGTGAACTGGCGTGGTTTGCTGTTGGGCATGGTGTTTTCGCTAGGCCGGAGGACGGGTGGCGGTCAAGCGCGGATCGGCAATCAACGCGCAAGAATGCTTGAAGCAAAGGGTGCTAGGGGCCTATGGAGCCATCTCCATGTCTATCAAACGCCTTACATCCCTGATCCTTGCTTTCGCTGCCTTGCTTGCAGCGCCATTGAATGCGCAGGATCGGGAGGTTCCCTATTGGGCTTCGCTGCGTTTTGACGAGGTCAATCTGCGAGTCGGGCCGAGCGAGCAATACCGTATCGACTGGGTCTATAAACGGCGCGGATTGCCGGTTGTGGTGGTGCGCGTGGTGGAAGGCTGGCGGCTGGTCCGCGATCCGGACGGGGCGCAAGGCTGGGTGTCGGAAAGCCAGCTTGTGCTCAATCGTTCAGCCATTGTGGTGGGCGAAGGGCTCGCCGCCATGCGCGATACCCCGGCGGATAATGGCGCGCTCAAATGGAATGCGCAGCCGGGCGTTGTCGGCAAATTGGGTGATTGCCAGCTGGGCTGGTGCGAATTCGATGTCGGCGGACGGGTTGGCTGGGTGATGGCTGCCCGCCTGTGGGGGGCGGGCGAGCCCTGATCCGCTGGCCTCAGGCCAGTTCCACTGCCACTGCCGTTGCTTCACCGCCGCCAATGCACAGGCTGGCAATGCCGCGCTTCTTGCCCTGTTGCTTCATCGCGTTGAGCAAGGTCACCAGAATGCGGGTGCCGCTGGCACCAATGGGATGGCCCAGCGCAGTCGCGCCGCCATTCACATTCACTTTTTCATGCGGGATGTTCAAATCGTGCATGGCGAACATGGTGACGCAGGCGAAGGCTTCGTTGATTTCGAACAGATCGACATCATCCACGCTCCAGCCAGCCTGAGCCAGCACCTTGTTGATCGCGCCGACCGGGGCGATGGTGAAATCCTTCGGTTCCTGTGCATGGGCAGCCAGCCCGACGATTTTCGCCACGGGAGCTGCGCCGGTTTCTGCAGCCTTGCTAGCACGGGTTAGAACCACGGCGGCGGCACCATCAGAGATGGAGCTGGAGGTAGCAGCGGTGATCGTCCCTTCTTTGGCAAAGGCGGCGCGCAGAGTGCGAATCTTGTCAGGGTTGCCCTTGGGCGGCTGTTCGTCTGTGTCGACGGTAACGTCGCCCTTGCGAGTGGTTACGGTGACGGGAACGACTTCATCGGCAAATGCACCGCTGGTGATGGCCGCATTGGCGCGGCGCAGCGATTCGACGGCATAATCGTCCATCTGTTCGCGGGTCAGCTGATATTCGTCTGCCGTATCCTGCGCGAAAGTGCCCATGGCGCGGCCTGCATCATAGGCATCTTCCAGCCCGTCGAGAAACATGTGGTCATAGGCCATGTCATGCCCGATCCGTGCGCCGGAACGGTGCTTCTTCAGCAGGTAAGGGGCATTGGTCATGCTCTCCATCCCGCCTGCGATGACGTAATCGACCGAGCCGCTGGCCAGCGCTTCTGCGCCCATGATGACCGTCTGCATGCCGCTTCCGCAGACCTTGTTGACCGTGCTGGCCTGTACCGATTTGGGCAGGCCTGCCTTCAGCGCCGCCTGCCGCGCCGGAGCCTGACCCAGGCCGGCCGGCAGCACGCAGCCCATATAGATGCGGTCGAAAGACTCGCCCGCCACGCCGGAGCGCTCAACCGCCGCTTTCACCGCTGTTGCGCCCAGATCGGTGGCCGCGACATCGGCCAGCGCGCCTTGCATCCCGCCCATCGGAGTGCGGGCATAGGACAGGATCACAACCGGATCGTTTTGAGAGAATTGCGGCATGGCGAAAGATACCCTTTTGATAAATTGCGGATGCAGGCTGGTCCTGCGTCGAACCTGTCACAAAGGCTAGTGCTGCACTGCACAAATTGCAATCGGAAGACGAATGCATGGCGTTCCCGGCCCCCTCCAAAGGGCGGCGAATCGCGGCAAATGGTGGCGGTGCAGCGGATGACAGGGTGCGTCTGCTTATTTTTGGCGGAAAATTGACCATTCGTGCCCTTGCACCTTGCAGGGGAGCGGCCTAGAGGCTGGCACGAATTCGAAGCCTCCCCAAGGATTCATACGTGGTCGATCTCAGCCAATACCTTCCGATCCTGATCTTCCTGTTCATTGCGGTTGCCTTGTCAGCTGCCTTTGTGTTCCTGCCGATGGGCGTTTCGCGCCTGACCGGCACACACAATCCCGACAGTGAGAAGAACAGCGAATATGAATGCGGTTTTCCCGCCTTCGAAGATCCACGCAGCCAGTTTGATGTGCGTTTCTATCTCGTGGCGATCCTGTTCATCATTTTTGACCTTGAGGCGGCGTTTCTGTTCCCCTGGGCGGTCAGCCTTGATCTGACGGGCTGGCCAGGCTGGATCACCATGATGATTTTCCTGGGAGAGCTGGCCATCGGCCTTGCCTATGCCTGGAAGAAGGGGGCGCTGGAATGGGAGTAGATAGCACCATGCCGCAGACCGGCTTGCCTGCCGCTGCGCAGCCTGGCGAATTGCGCCAGCCTGACGCGGAGTTTTTCCGCGCTCTGCAAACCGAAGTGAATGACAAGGGCTTTGTCATGACCACGACGGAGGAAATCTTCCAGTGGGCCCGCACCGGCTCGCTGTGGTGGATGACCTTTGGCCTCGCTTGCTGCGCGGTGGAGATGATCCACGTCAACATGCCGCGTTACGACATGGAGCGTTTCGGCGTCGCCCCGCGCGCTTCGCCACGCCAGTCGGACGTGATGATCGTGGCCGGGACCTTGTGCAACAAGATGGCCCCGGCTCTGCGCAAGGTCTATGACCAGATGTCCGATCCGAAATATGTGATCAGCATGGGCAGCTGCGCCAATGGCGGTGGCTATTACCACTATTC
>JAGREF010000054.1 GCA_020446665.1 Sphingomonadaceae bacterium | reverse complement strand
CATCGCCGCCTGTCGATCATCGATCTGGAAGGCTCGCCTCAGCCCATGCATTCGTTGGACGGGCGCGTGGCGATCGTCTTCAACGGCGAAATCTACAATTTCCAGGAATTGCGGCGCGAACTGCAACAGGGCGGGGCGCAATTCCGCACTGATGGCGATACGGAAGTGATCATAGCTGCCTATCAGAGATGGGGTGTGGACTGCCTGCAGCATCTGCACGGCATGTTCGCTTTCGCCCTGTATGATCTGCACAAGCGCGAGCTGTTTCTGGCGCGTGACCGGTTCGGGGTGAAGCCGCTGTTCATGGCGCGGCTCAGCGATGGCAGTATTGCCTTCGCCTCTGAATTGAAGGGCTTGCTGGCCCATCCTCTGCTGCGCCGGGAAGCCGATCCGCTGGCGGTGGAGGATTATCTCACCTGGGGCTATGTCCCCGATCATCGCTCCATCCTGAAGGGCGTGGAGAAGCTCCCCGCCGGGCATTACCGCCTGCTGCGCCATGATGCAGAGCCCGCCGCGCCGGTGCAATGGTGGGACATTTCCTTCGCCGAGCGGCGCAAGGGATCAACCGCTGACCTGTCCGCAGAATTGCTGCATCTGATGCGCGAAGCGGTATCTTCGCGCATGGTTTCCGATGTGCCGCTGGGTGCGTTCCTGTCTGGCGGGGTCGATAGTTCCAGTGTCGTCGCGCTGATGGCCGAGGCAAGCCGCGAGCCGGTGCGGACCTGTTCCATCGGCTTCGATGTCGCATCGCTGGATGAGACATCCTACGCGCAGCAGGTGGCCGATCTGTTCCATACAGACCATCACGCACGCACGGTCGATCCGAATGATTTTGATGCCATCGGCACGCTTTCGGCCATGTTCGATGAACCTTTTGCCGATGCCTCTGCCTTGCCCACATGGCGTGTATGCCAGCTGGCGCGGGAAAAGGTCACGGTTGCCCTGTCGGGTGACGGCGCGGATGAAGCGATGGCGGGCTATCGCCGCCAGGTGTTCCATGCGCGCGAGGAACAGGCGCGGGCGATCCTGCCATCTGCTTTGCGCAAACCAATATTCGGCGCGCTGGGTTCCATCTGGCCCAAAGCGGACTGGGCACCGCGTTCCCTGCGGGCGAAGACGACCTTCCTCTCGCTCGCGGCCACTGGCGACGAAGGCTATGCCCGCGCATTGGCGATCATCCCGCCGGAACTGCGAACAACGCTCTATTCCCCTGATTTTCAGCGCTTGCGCGGGGATTATCGGGCAGAGCAGCCGCTGGTGGAGATAATGCGCAAGGCACCGGCGCGCAGCGGGCTGGATCGGGCGCAATATGCCGATCTGAAATTCTGGATGCCGGGCGATATCCTGACCAAGGTTGACCGCACCAGCATGGCAGTGAGCCTGGAAGCGCGTGAACCCTTGCTCGATCATCGGCTGGTGGAATTTGCAGCGCAGCTGCCCCATCGCGAGAGGATTCGCGGGATGCAGGGCAAATGGCTGCTCAAACATACGATGGAACGCTATTTGCCTGTGGATATCCTCTACCGACCCAAGCAGGGTTTCGTGACGCCGATCAGTGAATGGCTGCGTGGCCCGCTGGCGGGACAGGCCCGGGCAATTGCCGGCAGCGCGGCGCTGGCTCAGACAGGATGGTTCGATAAGGCCCGGCTTTCTGCGCTTGCCGAGGCACATATTGCGGGCCGGTCTGATCACGGGCGCCTTCTCTGGCAGCTTCTGATGCTCGATAAGTCACTCGAAAGTCTGAAAATCAGCCACTGAAAAGCTGAACAATTTCAAGGGGTATGACCGAAAACGGGACGCCTATGAATCCCCGCTGGTAAATCTCTCATTGCCAAGCGAGTTAGCACTGTCATACCTTTCCGGAACGGGATCACGCCAAACCGGAAAGGGTTGCAATGGATCGGTTGGCAAATGGGTTGGACAAAGTGAGCGGAGACGCGGAAAGCCTTGACGGCGGTGCCTTCCCTTTGGGGGAAGAAGAAGACGCGCTCGTTCGTGAGAGCGCGCTCCATGATGCGATCCCGAAAGAGTTGTTTGAGCTGAAAGAGATAGATTGCCTGTACGATTCCGAGACGCAGGCATTGTGGAGTTATATGCGGCCAGAGGGACGGCCCAGTTTCACGCCTTCCATGCTGGCGGATTTCGAAAGCTGGCAACATCACATCTCTACCGGTTTTGGCACAGGCAAAGTGCCGTTGCGGTATCTGATCCTGGGCAGTCGGTCGCCGGGCGTGTTCTGCTTTGGCGGTGACCTCGACCTGTTTCGCAAGCTGATCATCAGCCGCGACCGCGAGGGGCTGGTCCGTTATGGCCACCGCTGTTGCCAGATCCTGCATCGCAACATGAACGCGCTGGACCTGCCCATGCTGACTGTCGGGCTGGTTGAAGGGGCTGCGCTGGGCGGCGGGTTCGAGGCCTTGCTCAGCTTTGATTACATCGTGGCCGAGCGCGGCGCGACATTCGGCTTGCCTGAGGTGATGTTTGGCCTGTTCCCCGGAATGGGTGCCCACGCCCTGCTGTCGCGCAAGCTGGGGAGTGCGATGGCGGAGCGGCTGATCGTCTCCAACCAGACCTATAGTGCAGAAGAAATGTACGAGATGGGGATCGTGCACCATCTGGCGGAAAAGGGTGAAGGGCTGCAGGCCTGTCAGGATTTCATCAAGAAATCCGACCGCCGTCATGCCGGGCTGGTCAATGCACGGCGCGCGATGAAGATTTGCTGGAAGCTGGAGTTGGAAGAGCTCACGCGCATTACCGAGCTTTGGGCGGATGCCGCGCTGGAACTGCGCGAGCAGGATCTGAAAGTGATGAACCGCCTGACCACTGCTCAGCAGAAACTGGCGAATGCGGCCTAGCCTCTAACCTTCTTCGCCATGGCCCAGCGCCATATAGTCTTCGCTCTGCATTTCTATCAGGCGGCTGACCGTGCGATCAAATTCAAACGCGCCATCGCCTGCCTGGTAGAGCTTGTCCGGCTCGGTCGCGGCGGTCGCAAACAGCTTCACTCTCAGCTCATACAGCGCATCTATCAGCTTGGTGAAGCGGATGGCTTCATTGCGGTTTTCCGGGCCCATTTGCGGAATGCCGACCAGTATGACCGTGTGATAGGCGCGGGCAATGGCCAGGAAATCCGATGCTCCGCGATTTTCAACGCATAGCCGCTTGAAGCTGAACACCGCGACGCCTTTCAGGCTCTTGGGCACATGCAGCATCCGCCCGCCGCCAACATCCAGTTCGGCGCTGGGAACATGGTCGGCATCTTCGGGTTTGTAGTCGGTCAGCCGGAAGAAAGCCTCGCGCACCTGCGCTGTCGCGGTGTCGCCCAGTGGTTGATGCCAGCAATCTATCCCGCCGAGCCGTTCCAGCCGGTAATCGACCGGTCCATTCAGCGTCAGCACGTCCAGTTCCTGCTCGATCAGGTCGATGAAAGGCAGGAACAGCGAACGGTTGATCCCGTCCTTGTAAAGATCGCGCGGGGGGCGGTTGCTGGTGGTGACCACTGTCACCCCCTGATCGCGGATCAGCGCAGTGAAGAGACGGCTCATGATCGCCGCATCGGCGGTGTTGTTGACGACCATCTCGTCAAAGGCGAGGCAGCGCACGCCTTGCGCGATCTTGGCGGCGACCGGGCCAATCGGATCGCCCGCTTCGCGCTTGCGTTCCTCGCGGACCAGCGCATCCACTTCCAGCATGAAGGCGTGGAAATGGACCCGCCGCTTTTGCGGGATTGCCAGCGCATCGTGGAACAGGTCCATCAGCATGGATTTTCCGCGCCCCACGCCGCCCCACATGTAGAGGCCGCGCGGGCGCAGCTGTGGCTTGCTGCCGAACAACTTGCCGAGCAAGCCAGTTTGCGGCGCGGGCATTTCAAGCTCTTGCTGCAACCGGTCCAGCCGGTCTGCGGCTGCTGCCTGTTCCGCATCAGGGCGCAATTCGCCTGCGCTCACCAGCGCGTTATAGCGCTCCCTGACGCTGCTCATGACCGGTCGATCTTGCGCAGAATGCCGCTGAAGCTGGAGACAACATTGTCATCCTGCACCACGGTGCCGCGGGCAAAGATCATCCGACCGGTTTCGCGCACAACCTCCACCACCGCGTCCAGCGGGCGAGAGGGATCACCGGCACCGACGAAATGATTGTTCACTTCCACTGTCACGCCGGATTTCATGTCGCGTCCGGTGGAAACCGTTGATCCGGCGAACAGGGCGATGTCAATCAGCGAGAGAATGATCCCGCCATGGATATTGTCGGAAATATTGGTGTGCAGCCGGGTGGGGAACATCCGCATGCGCGCCTTGTTGCCATCTTCCGGGCGGACAAGAAGCGTGCCCAGCACCCCCTGATTGAAGCGGGTCTTGTCGGCGATGTGCCATTCGTGCCAGCCCGGATGATCCGGGTGGCTTTCGCGCAGAACTTCGTTGAATTGCAGCTTTGGCCGCTGAGCCACCGGTCAGATCGCCCGTTCGGCGGTCATCTTCTTGATTTCGGCAATCGCCTTGGCCGGGGAGAGACCCTTGGGGCAGACATTGGCGCAGT
>JAGREF010000448.1 GCA_020446665.1 Sphingomonadaceae bacterium | reverse complement strand
CAAGGGCGTGATGTGGCCGCACAAGGCCTTCTTCTTCGCCTGTCTTGGGGGTGGTGGCCATTTCCACCCGGCAGGCCAGATTTCCGCGCCGGATGAGATCGCCGGGCGCGCAACGGAGGGCTACCAGCTATCCATGTTCACAATCGCCCCGCTGATGCATGGCGCGGCGATCTGGGCAGCGTGGTCGGGCCTGCTGGGCGGGCTGACTCTGGTGCTGGATCCGATGCGCAGCTTTGACGCGGAAGCGATCTGGGATCGTGTTTCCAAATTCAGCGTCAATGTGGTCCAGATCGTGGGTGATGCTATGGCGCAGCCGCTGCATCAGGCCATGCAGGACAATCCCGGTCGCTGGCAGGTGCAGCAAGTGGTCAATTTCGGATCGGGTGGCGCGGTCTTTTCGCAGCATCTCAAGGATGCGATCAGCGCGCTCTTGCCCAATGCGCGGATTACTGACGGGATGGGGACATCCGAAGGCGGCATCTCGGGCATGGCCGAGCCGAGCGCGGATGGCGTAATGCGCCTGCCCGCCCATGATGATCAGTGGGTGATTGTGGAGGATCGGTTGGCGCAGCCGGGTGAGACCGGCCTGCTGGGCCGCGCCGGGCATATCCCGGTCGGCTATTACAATGATCCGGCCAAGACTGCTGAGGTATTCCGCACTGTGGCGGGCAAGCTGTGGACCTTGTCCGGCGATGCCGCTCGGCTGGAGGCAGATGGCACTATCACCATGTTCGGGCGCGGTTCCACCTGCATCAATACGGGCGGAGAGAAAGTCTTCCCGGAAGAGGTGGAAGCAGCGTTGCGCGCGCATCCCTCCATCCGCGACACAGTGGTGCTGGGCCGCCCGGATCAGAAATGGGGCGAGGCGGTGGTTGCGCTTGTCTCTCTGATGAAGGGGGCGAGCTTGCCTGAACAGGCCGAATTGCGGGAATTTCTGGATGGCAAGCTGGCGGGCTACAAATGCCCCAAGGCCGTGCTCGCCGTGGATGAAGTGCGCCGGTCGCCTGCGGGCAAGCAGGATTATTCATGGGCACGGCAAGTGCTGGAAGAATGGGTGGAGGAGGCGGCATGACAGCCACTGACCCGGTGTTGCAGGCCGTCACCGCGGCTGGATCGCCCTTTGAAATCGCCGAGATCGACGGGCTGCGCTGCTTTGCCAATGCGCCCGCAAATCTGGACCAGCTGATTGAAAGCGCGAAGCGCCATGGCGATGCGACCTTTATCGTCGATGGCGATACACGGCTGAGCTTTGCCGAAACCTTCGCTCGCCGCGATGCTCTGGCGGCGATGCTGGCAATTGCACCGGGTGACCGCGTGGCATTGTGTATGCGTAACCGCGCAGAATGGCTGATCGGCTATCTTGCCATACTCCGCGCAGGTGGAGTGGCGGTGCTGGTCAATAGCCGTGGTTCCCCTGAAGAACTGGACCGGATGGTGGAACAGGTCGGTGCGACAATCGTGCTGACCGATGCACATCGGCACGAATTGTTGCGCGAAGGGAACTTCATCGGCAGGATCATAGATGCCGATGATTTCCCACCACCGGGCGCGAGCTTTGATCCTCCTCCACCGGCAGGGCCGAACGATCCGGCAACGATCCTGTTCACCTCTGGCACGACCGGGCAGGTGAAGGGCGCGGTGCTGAGCCACCGCAACCTGATCACCGGGATCATGAGCGTGCAGATGGCCGGGCTGATGGTGTTGCACAACACTGCCAATTCCATGAATATGCCGGTCGAGCAGCTGATCGGAATGATCCCGCAACAGGCAGTGCTGCTGGTCTATCCGCTGTTCCATATTTCAGGCCTTGGCGCTGCGTTTCTTTCGCCCATGCTGGCGGGTTCAAAAGTGGTCATCATGCCCAAATGGGATGCGCAGGATGCCGCCCGGATCATCGCGGAAGAGAAGATCACGATGTTCTCTGCCGTGCCCACCATGCTGTGGGACATGCTGCACCGCGCCAAGCTGGCCGATGCCGACCTTTCCAGCCTGCGCAATATCGGAACCGGCGGGCAGGCGCTGCCGATCAACTTGCTGGACGAGATGCGCGCGGCCTGCCCGCAGGCGGTGATGGGCACCGGCTATGGCATGACCGA
>JAGREF010000447.1 GCA_020446665.1 Sphingomonadaceae bacterium | reverse complement strand
GCGCCTTGGTCGGGATGCACCCCCAATTGAGGCAGATTCCGCCGAGATTTTCACGCTCGACAATCGCCGTCTTCAGCCCCAGCTGAGCACAGCGAATGGCTGCGACATAGCCGCCGGGGCCAGAGCCGAGCACGATCACATCATATTGTTCTGCCATACCAAACCCTGCCTTCAATCCATTGTTTTAGCTGCTTAAACGGGCCGAGGACGGCCATCCTCCCCGAGCAGCACAAATTTGAATGTTCCTGCTGCGACCAATTGTGTCGCTTCGCCATTACGTTCTCTTGCCGCGGAACTCACCTCTACCAAGAGCGAGGTGCGCCCGGTTTTGACGACTTTCGCATAGACAGATAGCTCGTCCCCCACGGCCATCTTGCCCGGAAAGGAAAAGTCGGTCGCGCTGACTACCACAGCGGTGCCCCTCCCTACGCGGCTGGCCAGCGCCCCTGCACCCAGCGCCATCTGGCTCATCAACCAGCCGCCAAATACGCCGCCATAAGGATTGGTATCTGCCGGCATGGCTGTGGCGCGGATCATCAGATCGCCAAAGTCAGAGGCGCTCATCGCTTCAGCCCGCCAGCAATTCAATATTGCGCGCGCGGACCCAGCCGGACTGACACGGCCCGTCATAAGTTCGTGGCTCTGCCACCGGGCTGCTGACGCGACAATCGCTGATGTCCTGATACTCGCCGGTGGGATAGACCACGCCTTGCCACTCCCCCTCTGCTTCGCACAGCCACACGAAAGCGCGGCGCTCCAGCGATCCGGAAACCATCGCTGACTGATCCGGCCCGCTCAATATCGGCAGGTGCTCATCCGCGCCGCTGATGATGCGACCCAGCCCGCCGCAGGCATCCATATCCGGGCCATCCAGCCCCACAGTCACTGCGCGTTTGGGCGCGATTTCAACAATTTCAGGTCCGGGCGGACCCGCGACCATCATTGAAAGAATCAAAGCCGCACGCAGCATGGCTTCAGGCCACCATTCCTAGCGGGCTTTCGACATATTCGCGGAAGGCGGCCATCAGCCGCGCCCCGTCTGCGCCATCCACCGCGCGGTGATCGAAACTGCCGGTGGCGGTCATCACAGTGGCAACGCCCAGACTGTCATCGGGCATCACCCATGGGCGACGCTCACCCGCGCCAATCGCCAGAATGGTCGATTGCGGCGGGTTGATCACGGCGGTGAAGTGCTTGATCCCCATCATGCCCATATTGGAGAGGCTGGCCGTGCCGCCCTGATATTCCTCTGGGGCCAGCTTGCCTTCCTTTGCCCGGCTGCCGAGATCCTTCATGGCCGTAGCAATGGAGGACAGGCTGCGGCCATTGGCATCCTGGACAATCGGGGTGATCAGGCCGTTGGGAATGCTAACCGCGACGGACACATCCGCGCGGCTGTACTGGATCATCTCATTTCCGGCGAAGGTGACATTGCATTCCGGCACATCGATCAGCGCCTTGCCCAGCGCCTTGATCAGCATGTCATTGACCGAGAGCTTTACGCCCTGCTTTTCCAGCGCTTCGTTCATTTCCTTGCGCATGGCGAGCAGGCGGTCGAGCTGGATATCGACCGACAGGTAGATATGCGGCGCTTCCTGCATCGACTGGGCCAGCCGACTGGCAATCGTCTTGCGCATGCCGGAGAGCTTGGTGACAGTGTGCGGGATGCGGGCATCGAGCAATTTGGCGGTTTCCGGCGCCATCCCCTCGCTGCTCGCAGGGGCAGCGGCATCGGCAACCGGCGCAGCAGCTTTGGGCGGCACATAATTTTCAATGTCGGACTTGATGATGCGGCCATTGGGGCCGGTGCCGGTTACATTGGCAAGATCAATGCCCTTCGCCGACGCCATCTTGCGCGCAACAGGTGAGGCAGCGATGCGATCACCGGAGGATGTCGCTGCCGGAGCGGCTGCGGTACCACCGCCACCAATGGCAGTTTCCACATCGGCTTTCACGATCCGGCCACCCGGACCTGTGCCGCTGATTGTCGCAATATCAAGACCAGCCTGTTCCGCAATACGCCGCGCCAGCGGAGAAGCGGCAGGGCCATCGCCAGCGTCAGCCTGAGCAGCGGCGGCGGGGGCAGTTTCAACCGGAGCGGATGCCGGCGCGCTGGCCGCTTCGCCGGGTGCGGTTGCAGCTGCCGCGCCGACATCCTCGCCCTCTTCCGCCAGCATCGCAATCACAGTGCCGACTTTCACATTCTCCGTGCCTTCGGCCACGGCGATGCTGGCGATGATTCCTTCATCAACCGCTTCGAATTCCATCGTCGCCTTGTCGGTCTCGATCTCGGCCAGGATATCGCCGGACTTGACCTCATCGCCCTCTTTCACCACCCACTTGGCTAG
>JAGREF010000053.1:2016-6205 GCA_020446665.1 Sphingomonadaceae bacterium | reverse complement strand
CGGAACGAATCGCCAGCGCGACACCACCCGGCCTGGCCAGCGCAATCAGGCTGTGGCTGGTCGCAGGGCTGATCTAATCGCCCCCCACACGCTCAATCTGCGCGCCCAGCAGCGCCAGCTTTTCTTCCAGCCGTTCATAGCCGCGATCGAGGTGATAGAGGCGGTGAACCTGGGTTTCCCCTTCCGCCGCCAGCCCGGCGATCACCAGGCTCATCGAGGCGCGCAAATCCGTCGCCATGACCTCTGCGCCGGTCAGCCTGTTCACGCCGTGAACGATTGCGGTGCGACCCGAGGTTTCGACATGCGCACCCATGCGGTTCAGTTCGGGCACATGCATATACCGATTTTCGAAAATGGTCTCGGTCAGGACTGACGTGCCCTGCGCCAGGCACAGCATGGCCATGAGCTGGGCCTGCATATCCGTGGCAAAGCCGGGATAAGGCGCGGTGGACAGGGTGACCGCCCGCATTGGACCGTCAGCGGCGACATACAGCCCTTCAGCCCGCGGCTCGACATGGACGCCGGCGCTTCGCAGTGCCTGAACCGTCGCTTCCATTTCCTCGATCACTGCATGTTTGAGCAGCACCTCGCCCCCGGTGATCGCCGCTGCGCAGGCATAGGATCCGGCCTCGATCCGGTCCGACATCACGCGATAGGTGGCGCCGTGCAGGCGGGGCACGCCATGAATGGTCAGCTCCGAACTGCCGATCCCTTCGATCTGCGCGCCCATGGCGACGAGCAGGCGGCACAGATCGACAATCTCCGGCTCGCGCGCGGCATTGTGCAACACCGATTTGCCATTGGCGAGCACGGCAGCCATCAGCGCGTTTTCCGTCGCGCCCACCGAAACCACCGGAAAGCTGTAGCGCCCCCCCGGCAGCCCGCCATCCGGGGCCACCGCGCGGACATAGCCCGCCGCCAGCTCGATATGAGCGCCCAGCGCTTCGAGCGCCTTCAGATGCAAATCGATCGGCCGGTTGCCGATGGCGCAGCCGCCCGGCAGCGACACCGTCGCCTCGCCCATCCGCGCCAGCATCGGGCCGAGCACCAGAATCGAGGCGCGCATCTTGCGCACCAGTTCGTAGGGGGCGACCGAACTGGTGATGCGGGTCGCCTCCAGCGTCATCACCCGACCGAAATCCTCCGGCCTGCTGCCAGCAATCGTGGTGGAGATACCGAACTGGTTCATCAGATGCTGAAAGCCGTCGATATCGGCCAGCCGCGGCAGATTGCGCAGCGTAAGCGGTTCGTCGGTCAGCAATGCGCAGGGCAGCAGGGTAAGCGCGGAATTCTTCGCACCTGAAATGGGAATGGCGCCGGATAGGCGCTTGCCGCCTTCAATGATGATCTTGTCCATGAGTGGCATTTAACGGGAAAAATGCGGGCGGCAAGCGGGCTGAGTCCTGCCCCTGGCCGCAAAGCCGTTGCGCTGATGGCGCATCACGGCTTTAACCGGACTGCAACATCAGGATGGTTAACGCCCCGGCATGAACAGTTCGACAACCCGCAAACCGATCCGCAAGGCCGTCTTTCCCGTTGCCGGGATGGGCACGCGCTTTCTTCCCGCGACCAAGGCGATCCCCAAGGAAATGCTGCCGATCATTGACCGGCCGCTGATCCAGTATGCGGTGGATGAGGCGCGCGAGGCGGGAATCGAGCAGATGATCTTCGTCACCGGGCGCGGCAAGACCGCGATCGTCGAACATTTCGATATCGCTTTCGAACTGGAAACGACGATGAGCGAACGCGGCAAGGCGCTGGACATTCTGGAGCCGACCCGCGCCGTGCCCGGGGACATCATCACCGTGCGCCAGCAGGTGCCGCTGGGGCTGGGCCATGCGATCTGGTGCGCGCGCGCCATTGTGGGCGACGATCCCTTTGCGATCTTCCTGCCGGATGAACTGATGATTGGATCGCCCGGTTGCATGAAGCAGATGGTCGATGCCTATCAGGAAGTGGGCGGCAATCTCATCAGCGTGCTGGAAGTGCCACAGGCGGAGGTTTCCTCATACGGGGTGATCGACCCCGGCGAAAGCCGCGGCGCACTGACCGAGGTAAAAGGACTGGTGGAAAAACCGCCGGTCGATCAGGCCCCTTCCAACAAGATCATTTCCGGTCGCTACATCCTTCAGCCCGAAGTGATGCGCACGCTGGAAAACCAGGGCAAGGGCGCAGGCGGAGAAATCCAGCTGACCGATGCCATGGCCCGGATGATCGGTTCGCAGCCGTTCCACGCCGTGACCTTTGACGGTCGCCGTTACGATTGTGGCAGCAAGGTCGGCTTCGTTGAAGCGACGCTGGCGCTGGCGCTGGAACGCGAGGATATGAGTGCAGATGTACGCGCGATGGCGGAAAGGCTGCTCAAAGCCTGATCGTCGGCCGCTGGCGCGGTCCACGCCCGGTATCGTCGCACACAAAAAAGGCGGCCAACGGGCCGCCCTCTTGATCATACAGGGGTGAGCCGATTACTCCGGCCCGCCCTTGCCGCCTTCGCCGCGCGCGAGGGCAAAAGCTTCCTGCGCGGTCGTTTCAACCATATAGGGCAGCGGATTGACCGCATCGCCCGCGATGCGCACTTCATAATGGAGATGCGGACCGGTGGAGCGGCCAGTCGAGCCGACATAGCCGATCAGCTGACCCTTGGTCACCCGGTCGCCCGCCCGCACGGTGTAACCTGACAGATGACCGAACCGGGTTTCAAGACCGGCACCATGTTCGATCTGGACATAATTGCCATAGCTGGAAAACCATTGCGCCATGCCGACAAGGCCGTCAGCCGTCGCATAGACCGGTGTGCCGCTGGGAGCGGCGAGGTCAATGCCCTTGTGCGCCCGGCGACCGCCCAGCACGGGGTGAATGCGCATGCCGAAATCGCTGGTCAGTGTGGCCTTTTCCAGTGGCATCTGGGAAGGAATGGAAACCTTGGCGATCGGCGCGGTGTTGCGGTCAAGCGACTTCCAGTCAGCGAAAAGGGCGCGAAACTGGCTATCCCCTTCACCCAGCGGCGAGGCGGACAGCGCGGCGTCATCAGTCCTGGCATAAGCCGGGGACGCCGCCATCACCATGAACGCACCGCAGCAAGCGAGCAGCGCAGTGATGGGCTTTCTTGTGATCGCAGCAGCCATCGCTCCAGAACGTCCTTTTATATCAGCACCTTGGCGATGCCGCGCTAACCCGTTTCGGGTCTGCCGAAGCAGGCCCTGTCATGTTTTTGAGAACGTCCGGTACCCCCCGCCGTCTCGTGATCATGCTTATTCAGGACCAAATCCTAACAAGCAATGGCCGCATAGAAATCCCGCGATAAACCGGCTGCAAGGCGCGCCGAGTCGTTGAATGGAGCCTTCAGGACGCCTTTGAAGTGCGTGCAGACCAGCTCTTGCCAGCACAATTCAGGCGTTTTTTCCTGTTCGCGACATATCGCCACGAAATGGCTTGTGCCGATGGCGACGTGGCGAATCTCGTCGTCAAGGATTCGCTGAAGGATTCGCGCGCCCGTTTCATCCCCGCTTGCCCGGATGCGCGTCAGCGTGGCCGGTGTGACATCCAGTCCACGCGCTTCCAGCACCATCGGCACCACCGCCAGCCGGGCAGCGACGTCATGACTGGTCGATTCCGCCGCTTCCCACAGCCCCGCATGCGCGGGCAGCGCCCCATAGCAACTGCCCAGCCCGCGCAGATGGCGCGCAAGCACCGCGAAATGCATCGCCTCATCCGCCGCAACGGCAAGGAAATCACTGACGAAATCCGAACCGCGTTCCGCACCAAAGCGCCCGGCCATGTCCAGCGCCAGATCGATCGCCATGAATTCGATATGGGCCAGCGCGTGCCACAGGGCGATGCGGCCGCGCTCGGACCCCGCCTTGCCGCGCTTGGGCATCCGGTTGGGCGCCAGCAGCAGCGGCTGTTCGGGGCGGGCGGGCGCAGCGGGCATGGCGACATCAAAGGCGAACGCCAGCCGCCCGGCGCGCCAGTCCCGCGCGACGGCGCGCGCGGCCCTGACCTTGTCCATCGCCGGACCGGTGAGCAAGGCGCCGCGAATCGCGGCGGCAACGGTCTGCTGGCTGGCTTCGGCACTCATCTCCGCTCAGAGCGCGCGTGCCGCCTCAAGCACTTCAGCCGCATGCCCCTTTACCTTGACCTTGCGCCAGACCCGCGCAATCCGCCCTGCCGCATCGACCAGATAGGTGGT
>JAGREF010000053.1:0-1940 GCA_020446665.1 Sphingomonadaceae bacterium | reverse complement strand
GGTCGGACGCGAGCGGCGCAGCCAGTCCATGTTTCGCGATGAACTTGCAATGTCGGGTCGGCGGATCCTTGCTGATGCCGAGCAGGGCGGCGCCGCATTTTTCGAATTCAGGGGCGAGCGCGGAAAAATCCAGATTCTCAGTCGTGCAGCCGGGCGTATCGTCCTTGGGATAGAAGAACAGCACCAGCTTGCGCCCCCTGAAATCAGACGGGCGCAGCGCCGCCCCCTCAGGCGTTTCAAGGGCGATATCGGGAAGGGCATCGCCACAATCGGGCCGCTCATGCATTGTCATTCTCCAGTGGTTCGTCAAAACAGGCGTGCCAGACCGCCGCGACGGCCATGCGCGCCGTATCAAGCCGTTGCAACAGCTCCCCGCCGTTCGCGCAGTCACAGGCCCGGGCCAGGGCCGCCATGGCGGCAGGCGCGGGCAGCGCCATATCGGGGGCGAGCAGGCGCGAGGAGACCAGCAACCGGGTCAGGAAATCATGCTGTGCCCGCAGCGAACCCGGCAACAGGCCCGCCGCCGCCAGCTGATCCAGCGCCTCTCCCAGTCCGGGCACGAATCCGCGCCGCTCCTTCAGCTGGAGGAAATGAATCAGGAATTCCAGATCGACCAGCCCGCCGCGCAGCAGCTTGGCGTCCAGCGGCCCCTTTGGTGCCTTGTGCGCCGCCATTTCCGCACGCATCGCCAATACATCAGCGCGCAGCTTCGCCGGATCGCGCGCCATGTCCAGAATCGCGGCAATTTCCCGCTGCAACGCGGCCTTCGCCTTGTCCGAGCCTGTCAGAACGCGCGCGCGGGTCAGCGCCATATGTTCCCAGGTCCAGGCATCCTCGCGCTGATAGCGCGCGAAGCTTTCCACACTGACCGCCAGCGGGCCCTGTGCGCCTTGCGGACGCAGGCGGTTGTCCACCTCGTAAAGCGCACCTTCCGCCGTCGGCACGCTCAATGCTGCATTCACCCGCTGGCCGAGCCGGTTGAAATATTGCGTCGATCCCAGCGGGCGCGGGCCATCGGATTCCACGCCGTAATCGCCGGTGAAGAGATAGACCAGATCAAGATCGGAGGCATGCGTAAGCGCCCCCCCGCCCAGTCGGCCGAGGCCGATGACCAGCAGCTCGCTGTCAGGTACATGGCCATGGGACCGGGCGAATTCTTCACCCGCCGCGCGGGCGGCCACTGCCACCGCCGCTTCGGCAACGCGCGACAGCGCTGCGGCCACATCCAGCGGATCCTGCGCGGCTTCGATCAGCTGCACGCCAAGGGCGAAGCGTTGTTCGCTCACCACCCGGCGGATGTGATCGAGAATGCGCTGATAATCGTCATCCGCCTCGCGCCGTTCCATGCGGGCCACAAGATCCGCGACATCGCCCGGCAGATCGAGGGCGCTGGCGTCAATCAGCGCATCAAGCAGATCGGCGCGTCGCGCCAGCTCGTCCGCCAGTGGCGGCGCGAGCGAGAGGATGGCGGCAAGCTGCTGCAGCAGGCCCGGGCGGGCCTCCAGCAGGCGAAAAAGGTTAACCCCAGTCGGAATACTAACCAAAAAGGTTTCCCAACGGGTGAACGCCTGCTCCGGATCCGGCGCCCTGGCGAGGGCCGCGAGCAACTCATCCTCGATCGCTTCGAAGGCACTGCGCGCCGCATCGCTGCGCAACGCGCGAACGCGCCCGTCCGACCAGCTTTCGATCCGCCGCGCCATGACGTCGGGGTCGGCAAACCCGAGATCGCGCAGCCGCACCACCAACGCCCGTCCTTGCGGCGCATGCACGTCGCCGCGCAGTTCGGCAGTCTGTTCCAGCAGACTGTCGAAACGGCGACCGACATTATCCGCGATTTCCCGCATTTCGGCCAGCAGCGCCACGCCATCAGCCAGACCGTCGAGCCGCGCCACCCCGTCCAGCGCAGCGGGATCAGCGGGCAGCGTATGCGTCTGCTGGTC
>JAGREF010000052.1 GCA_020446665.1 Sphingomonadaceae bacterium | reverse complement strand
GGTTCTTCGGGTCCCAGCCATGGCTGGCCGTGCGGAAGGAGAAAATGCGCTCTTTCGCGCGGCTCTTTTCCTCGTCACGACGCGCGCCGCCAAAGGCTGCGTCAAAACCATATTTGTCGAGCGCCTGCTTCAACCCTTCCGTCTTCCACATATCGGTGTGCAGCGGGCCGTGGTCGTACGGGTTGATCCCGCGCTCTTCCGCTTCGGGATTGTGATAGACCAGCAATTCCATCCCGGCATCCTGCGCGGCTTTCTCGCGCAGGGCATACATGTCCTTGAATTTCCAAGTCGTATCGACATGCAGCAGCGGAAAAGGCGGCGGCGATGGGTAGAATGCCTTCTTGGCCAGATGCAGCATCACGGCGCTGTCCTTGCCCACGGAATAGAGCATCACCGGCTTGGTCGTTTCCGCCACGACCTCGCGCATGATGTGGATGCTTTCCGCTTCCAGCCGTTCGAGATGGGTCAGTTTGCGCATGGATTTTCCTTGGCTCGCTTTCGGTCTTACGGGGCGTGTGACGGATTCGCCTTGCCTCTGCAGTTCCCAAATGGGATATAGAGCGATATGGCCGTCACTCTGCTCGAAGCCGGAGACCTCGTCGCGATGCTTCATCGCGGGACCTTGGGCTCTGCCCTGTGGGCGGATTTCCTGACCGTGCTCAGCCGTCGGATCGGGGCGAGCAAGACACTGATAGTCATGCGCAGCGGCCGCGAGGAACCGCGCTTTACTCTAGTCGAGCAAGACGCTCTGCCGCGGGTGACAACCACCATGCCCGACAGCTCTGCCAGCCTGCTGAGGACTGGCCGCGTCTATCGCGGGAGCGAATTGGCAGACATCGCCATGCCGATGGAACAGCACCCGTTTGGCGATGTGATGGCAGAGGACACCCCCGATCATCTGCGGGTGATGCGGGTGGAAGAACCCGCTGGCGCATCGCTGTGGATCATCGCCATGCGGCAGGGGCGGGATTTCAGCGCATCGGATGCTGCGCTGATCGCCAGCCTTGCCGAACATCTCGCCATCGCTCTGCGTACATGGGGCGCCCTGGAACGAGAACGTCTGCGCGCGGGGATCACCAGCGAAGTGATCCGGCGGCTCAATTTCGGCTGGGTCATGCTCGACCCCGCCGGGCGCATTGTCGAATTGAGCGACACGGCCGAGGCGCTGTTGCAAGATGGCCAGGCACTGCGCCGCACGCCCGCAGGCAAGCTGGAGCCGGTGCTGCGCGAGGCTCAGGGCGGATTACGGCGCTTTCTGGAGGCTATCCGCCGGGGGGAGGAACATTCCCGCGCGATCCACCTGTGCGACGAGCCCTGGCTCGACATGCTGCTGACGACCGCACGCGGCGCCATGCGCGAACGGGCCGGCGGGCCGGTGATCGTTGCCTATGTCCACGGCGAACAGCCCGGCAGCAGCGAGCGCGCCAGCCAGCTGCGCGATCTGTTTGGCCTGACCGAGACCGAGGCGCAACTGGCGCTGATGATCAGCCGCGGGGTCAAGATAGCCGAAGCCGCGCCACAGCTGGGCATCACGGTGGAGACAGCGCGGCTCTATTCCAAACGGATCTACGCCAAGACCGGCACACGCGGGCAGGCGGATCTGGTGCGCCTGATCCTCGCCAGCATTGTCGCGCTGGGATAGGGTCAGGCATTGACCCCGAGATGCTCCAGCTTCTGGCGGAGCAGTTTGCGCGCATGGAACAGGCGGGACTTTACCGTCCCTTCGGCTGCCCCGGTCGCGTCTGCAATCTCACACAGCTTCATATTGCTGTAATAGTGCAGCACCACCACTTCCCTATGCTCCGTGCTCAACCCATCGAGCAGCACCAATATATGCCGGTCCTGATCTGCGCGCAGCGCCATCTCTTCCGGCCCCGGACTTTCATCGCGCCAGGATAGCAGCTCGGCCGGATCGCTCAGAGCCTCACCGCCGGGCAATTTGCGCAACAGATCAATCGCCTTGTTGCGTGCGATGCGGCGGATCCAGCCGCTGGCTGAGCCCCGTCCGTCATAATTTCCGGCAAAGCGCCAGATATCGACAAAGGCTTCATCCACCGCATCCTCTGCCAGTGGAAGGTCCTGTTTCAGAAAGGCCAGACATTGCGCCACGAGGCTGGAATACATCTGCCGATAAAGCTGGTCGAATGCCTGCCTGTCTCCACCAGCAATCTGCGCCAGCAAGGTTTCATTGGTCATGGTTTTGCCCCCCCGGAAGATTGCCCTCAGACGGGCGAATGATCTGGCACCAGGCGATGCAATTGGCCGCATCGCGGAAATAGCGCAGCTCCAGCCCATGCAATCGGGCCGCTGCGCGAATGGTGTCTTCATCGTGAGAATAGGGCTCTGCCTGGGGCTGCAGTCGCCGCCAGCCGCGCCCGATATGGCTGGGCAGGAAGGAGCTGACGAGCAATTGCCCACCCGGTGCCAGCTGACCGGACTGGCAGCCAATCCAGCCCGCCAGCTGGTCCGGCGCAATCCAGCCGATGGCGAATGCCGCAACGATCACATCATAGGCACCCGCGCTGGCTTGTTCGCCATTCGCCTTGCCGCCCTCATCCAGCAGCAATATCCGCTGCCTCCTTTGCCGCGCACCGCGAACCGCTTCCTTCGCCAGCCGCAACCGCAAGGCAGAGGCAGCATGAAAATCCAGCGCATCCAATGCTGCTTGCAAGGCACCACCTGCAGCCGGCGCATCTGCCACCCGGTCAAAGGCAAACATCTCGCTGATTGGATGACACGCAAGCGCAGCCTTCCAGCGCGCCGCGCTTTCCATGTCGGTCACCGCTGCATCCAGCATGCCGACCAGCTGATGCGCGGCCACGGTCGGGCGGCCACGCTCCATCTGGTCCAGCAGCCGGTCCAGCATTTCTTCGGGGTCTCGGGTGTTTTCCATGTAGCCGGGCTAGGCTGTCCCCGTCCGGGAAATGCGAAAATGCCGGCTGGTTTCGTGAAAAAATTGTGAAATAACTGAGGGGCTGTTAACCCAAGCAGCAGGGGCAATCAGGGAAACACGATGGGGCGCAGCTTTTCGCTGAGACTGATGGGGGCGTTTCGCCTGCTCGGCCCTGATGGCAATCGGATCGATATTCGCAGCAAGCGTAGTCAGGCGATGCTGGCAATGCTGGCCCTGACCAATGGCGGGGAACGCAGCCGGGGCTGGTTGCAGGACATGTTGTGGTGCAACCGCGCGCCGGACCAGGCCAATGCCAGCCTGCGCCGCGAAATCTCCAACCTCAGAAAGCTGATCGATCCTGATAGTGACGGTGTGTTGAAGGCAGACCGCAGCAGCGTGATGCTGGATCTGGCGCAGTTTGAAATTGATGCGCTTGCGGCCTCTCCTCCCTCCGGGCAATTGCTGGAAGGGCTGGATCTGGCCGGGGAAGAGAATTTCGAAGACTGGCTCCGCCTTGAACGGCAGCGTCTGGCACAGGATCAGCTCGAAACTCTGCTGGAACAGGAAGTTTCCGCTGCCCCCCGCCCCGCTGCGGCCGAGGTGCCGGATCGCACGGCCCTCGCCGTGCTGCGCTTCACCTGCGACCCTGCGAATGACGAGACGGGGGCAATCGCCGATGGCATTGCGGATGACCTGATCGAACGGCTGGCGCGGATGCGCTGGCTCCCGGTCCTGTCCCGCAGCAGCAGTTTTGCCTTCATCAGCGGCAATGCCGATTTGCGCGAAGTGCATGATCGGCTGGGGGCTGCCTATGCCCTGGAAGCCGCCGTGCGCGTCACGGGCACGGCGCATCATTTGCGGATCACATTGAGTGACACGGCCACTGGCCGCAATTTGCGCAGCGAACAGATCGAATGGCCTGCCACTGGCAGTTCGGCTGCGCTTGACCGTTTGATGGTGGTGCTTGCGGCCATTCTCGACCGCACAATTGACGCGCAGGAACAGCAACGCGCCAGCCGCATGGAACAGGCACGCCAGAGCGTGGCAGAACTGATCTGGCGCGGCCGCTGGCATCTCAACCAGTTGAGCGAAAGCGGGAATGCACAGGCGCGCAGCTGTTTCGAACAGGCGCTGGCGCAGAACCCGACATCATCCGAAGCCATGATCCAGCTGTGCTGGCTGCAAGTCCGCCAGCTCTGGATGGAACGCGCCAGCGAAGACAGTATCCGACAAGTCCGGCGATCGGCGCAAAAGGCGATCCTGAGCGACCCGGAGGATGCGCGCGGGCATATGCTTGCGGGGATTGCAGAGATATTCCTGCGCCAGCCCTTGCGTGCAGAGGCCCTTCTGCGGCGGGCGCTGGAGCTGAATCCCAGCCTGATGATGGCCCATGCCCAGCTCGGCAGCGCGCTCTATCTCAAAGGGGAATTTGCCGAAGCGATGCGGGAACTGGAGACCGCCGTCAGTCTCAGCCCCAATGATCCGGACCTGTTCTATATTCTGGGCGAACAGGCGATGGTGCAACTGTTGCTGAAGGAATATGATCAGGCAATCATGCTGGCAGATCATTCGCTGGCGCTGCGCAGCGGCTATTGGGTGCCGCATCTGGCGATCATTTGCGCCCGTTGCGAGCTGGGAGATTTGCCCGCCGCCCGGTCTGCTCTGGCTGAATTGCAGCGGGCACAGCCCCGCTTCACAACAGCGCATGTCGATTGGCTGCCCTTTATCGGCGCAGAGCATGGCGCATATCTCAAAGCACAATTGAACCTGGCCGCTGCCATGTCCGACTAACGAAGAAAGCCGCTCGCGGAGGCCGATTGACCATGCCCGTTTCGAAATATCCCAGCTTGCATCAGCAATCTGACCCGAACCATAGCAGATCGGACACTGTCAGCTTCCCTCCCGGCTGGACTTTCTCGCTCGACCGGCTGGAACCGGACAGCGCGATGGGCCGCCTTGCCGCACGGCTCACCCAGAAGGCATTCGGGCCGATTTATGCCTTTTCGCGGCGGCACCGCCCGGTCCTCCCATTCGCCGGATTGCTGCATGTCACGCGCGCGGAGCAAGTGCGCGAAATCCTCCTTCGTCCGGCGGATTTCCGTGTGCCCTTTGGCCCGGAAATGGCCGAACTGGGCGAAGGGGCGAGCTTCTTGCTGGGGCTGGATGGCGCGCCGCATGACCGGCTCCATGCGATCCTGCGCTCTGTCCTGCGCCCGGAAGACAAGGACCGCATCGGGCACATGGCAGAGAGCTTCACCGCTGCCCTGCTCGATAACTGCCCCGGCCAGATGGACGTAGTCGCAGACCTGATCAAGCGCGTCCCCACGGAAATCTGCCTGCGCTATTTCGGGCTGCAATGCCCCGATCCTGACCTGTTTGGTGACTGGACCATGGCGCTGTCCGCCTATCTCTTTGGCGATCCTTTTGGCAATGAGGAAACGCGGCGGCTGGCGGTCCATGCAAGCCAGCGCCTGACCGCGCTGATTGACGATGCGATAGAGCGGCACCGGCTGGTGCTGCACAAGGGCAGTCAGGAAATCGCCGCGCGCGATACGCTGGTCGAGCGCTTCCTCCTCGCCCAGCAAGGCAGCGACCTGACCGACAAGGAAATTCGCGCCATGCTGATCGGGCTGGCTGTTGGGTTCGTTCCTACCAATACGCTGGCCAATGCCAATATGCTGATGGAACTGCTTAAGCGTCCGGATGCGATGGCCCTTGCGCGCAAGGCCGCGCGCGAAGGGGACCGGGAAACGATGCGCAAGGTGGTGCTGGAGGCTGGCCGCCTGAACCCCGCCCTCGCCCCCGGCCAGTGGCGCTATTGCCCCAACGATACCGAGCTGACGATAGACGGGCGCACCCATGCCATTCCCGCCGGGTCCAGCCTGCTGGTTTCCACCATGTCCGCTTTGCGCGATCCACGCGAATGGGATGATCCGGAAAGCTTCCGGATTGACCGGACCAACCGGGATGGCACCCCGAAAGAGCCGGATCTTCTGTTTGGCGTCGGCCCGCATCGCTGCCTGGGTGAGCATCACGCGATGGGGCAAATCGCCGGGCTGTTCATGGAATTGCTCAAGCGCGAGAACCTTCGCCCTGTGCCGGGCAAGGCTGGCAAGTTGACCTATGCCGGCCCCTTTCCGCGCCACATGGTGATGACCTATTCCAGCCTTGCCAGTCAGCAGAGCATGTTCCTTGTCATCGCTCCGGTTACATCAGGGGCGAGCAAGGAAGAACTGGAAGCGCTGATCGCAAGGCTGGGCCACCCGGCCAAAGACCCGGTGCGCGATGCGCTGGACCAGACAGGGCTGCTCCATTTCGCCTCGCTTGCCGCACTGGAATCCGAACGCGGGCTGGATATTGTCTTCGAACTGAGCTGCGACGGACCAATCCAACCCGCGCTGGAGCAGATTGCTGCCTGTGCGGGGGACCTGCTGCGCCCGGTCTTTGAAATGGCCGGAATGCCCGCCGGCTCGCCGCTTGCTCCCTATATGCTCAGCCATGCGGTCGAACTGCACGGCAAGATGTGGGGCGCGACCGGACTGAATTTCAACGGGCTGGGTGATTTCCCGGTGAGGCGGGTGGAGCGCGAAACCCGCTTTGCTGATTTCGCCGGGCGCGTGCTGCGCGATTATGTCGCCAGCGAAACCTCGCGTGGCAGCCATCCTTCGCTCACGCTTGGCCATCTGCGGCAGATCCTGCGCGCTGATCCCGTGCTCAAGGCTGAGGCAACGCCCGCTCAGCTTGCGCTTATGAAGGAAGCCCAGAGCGAAGGCTGGGATGCGTTTCACCTCGCCACCGACACGATGCGTCTCGCCCTCGCCCGCTACCGCGAACGCATTGGCTGGGGGAAAATTTTCGCCAGCTTCTTCGCCAGCAAGGACTCGCGGATCGTGACCTGGCCCGTCGGGTTGGCTCTCGTGCTTGGTACTACTGTGGCATGGTTCGCGTTGGGCGGGGGCCTAGTGTCACGCATTTTCGTTTCCCCAATTGTCGGCTTGTTGCTCGCAATGGCAATTATCGGGATCGTGCTGGGGACCTATTTCACCCTGCTTCGCCGTGCGGAGACACGCGATATTCCGAGCACGGCACGGCCAAGTGATCGCGGGATGGAGCGCATTTCAGCTGGTGAGAACTTTCCGGGATATCGGCAGAACCATGTCTTTGTAGTGGGCAAGCTGAAAGCGGGGATTTTCCGAACATGGCTCCATTCTCTGGGCCTTTGGAGCATCCGCATGCTGCTTTCGCATGGCTCACGTCCCGGGCTGATCCTGAATATGGGCACAATCCACTTTGCCCGCTGGTGGCGATTGCCGGGAACGCGCACTGTCGCTTTCTATTCAAATTTCGACGGGAGTTGGGAGAGCTATCTCGAAGATTTCATTGTCCGCGCAAATGAAGGACAGACTGCAGCGTGGAGCAATTGGGAAGGTTTCCCCGAAACGCGATATCTCGCACTTGATGGTGCGCAGAATTCAGACGCGTTCAAACGCTTTGCCCGTGCAGGTCAGCGTGTTACCCCTTTCTGGTATGCGCGCTTCCCCGAACTGACCTCTGACCAGATCCGCAATAATGGCCAGATCCGGATCGGCGCAGGCCTTGCCCGGACCGCGACCGAGGCAGAAGAATGGGTGCGCTGTTTCAGTTCCATGCCGCGCACGGAAAATCTCGTCGAAAGCGATGAGGTGCAGGCGCTGGTGCTGCGCGGTATGAAGCGTCTGCCCTATTCCACCTGCCTCTCGCTCCGCTTGCCCGTTCAGGCGCAATCGCTGGGTGAATGGCTGTGCTGGGTGCGCGGCCGGCCGATGCGGGTTGATGGCGCCATGGGCAGCGGCGGGGACGAAGCCATTGCCGAACTGGTGCGCGAAAAAGTGCTGGAAGAGGTCCCCCGTGAAGCCGGGCAAGAACGGGAATATGCGCTTGCCCACGCGCTTTCCATCGCCTTTGGCGACCGGCCATTACTGGGACTGGGCCAGAGCGACAGCGCGGATGCACTGGCCATGGGGCAAGCAGCCTTTCTCGCTATCTCTGCCGCAGGTCTTGCGCGGTTCGATGCGCCCCATCGCCGCTGCAAGGATGTGCTGGACGGCCTGCCCTATCCGTTCCGCACCGGCATGGCTGCGCGCAGCCGTGTTCTGGGCGATTTTGGCGAGGATGCGCCCGATCGCTGGCGCTGGCATGACAATCCGGACCGCCACAACCCCACCGAAGCGGTGATGTTGCTCTATGCCGCCACCCCCGAGGCGCTGGAACGGATGGTGATGGTGCATTCTGTCCTGCTCGGCAATCATGGTGGAGAGCTGCTCCATCGCACCGATTGCGCCCCGGCATGGCCAGAGGCTGAGCGGGCCGATTTTGAACATTTCGGTTTTCGCGACGGGATTTCCCAGCCGGTCATGCGCGGCTCCACCCGCAGCACACGCGGCGTCCCGGATCGCGACGTGGTGGAACCGGGCGAGTTCATCATCGGATACAAGAACGATTCCGGCTATATGCCGGAAAGCCCGAAACTGCCCGCCGACGCTGATATTTCCGGCGCTCTGCCAGTGGTGATTGGGAGCAATCTGCTGCGCTATACCGATTTTGGCGATACCAGCCTTGCCGATGCGCCGCGCGATCTTGGGCGCAATGGCTCCTTCCTTGTGCTGCGCGAGTTGAAGCAGGATGTGGACGGCTTCCACCAGCAAGCCTGCGAAGCCGCGCGCAAGCTCAATGAAGGTGGCTATCGCGATCTCTACAAGCTGGTGGGGCAGACGCCCGATGCCGAATGGGTCAAGGCCAAGCTGATGGGCCGCTGGCGTGACGGGCGGCCTCTGGTCGGCCATCCCGTCTATCGCGAAGGGGATGCGGCGGCAGGTGCCGTGACGGAAAATGATTTCTCCTTTGCGCAGGATGATCCGCAAGGGCTGGCCTGCCCGTTTGGCTCGCATATTCGCCGTTCCAACCCCCGCGACAGCAAGAATCCCGGCGACCGGGAAGAACAGGACATCACCAATCGCCACCGCCTGCTGCGGCGGGGCCGCCCCTATCGGCGGCAGGGTGAAAGTGGCGAGGAAAAGGGCCTGCTCTTCGCCTGTTTCTGCACTGACCTGGAACGCCAATTTGAATTCGTGCAGCAATTCTGGGCCAACGCCCCGGCCTTCCATGGGCTGGACAAGGAGCCAGACCCGATCATCGGAGCTGACCCGGTCACCTCACGCAGGGAAGCTCCGCTGCCGCGTGGCTTCACCATTCCCACTGCCGCCGGGCCGGTGCGGCTGGAGGGCCTCAGGAAACATGTGCAGGTAATGGGCGGCGGCTATTTCTTCATGCCCAGCCGGTCAGCGCTTGGCTGGCTCAGCGAAACCGCGCTGCGGGCCGCACGGGCGCTGCAGGAAAGTGAGTGCAGCCATGGATGACAAGCACGAATTTGACCGGCTTTGCGAGCTGCTGCCTTTCTATGTGAACGGGACCATCGGCGAGGCTGAAAGGCTGCAACTGGAACAGGCGCTGAGCGAATCCAATGCCTTGCGGCAGGAACTGGAGCGTGAACGCACCCTCACCGGGATAATCAGCAATGCAATGGAGGCGCGTGTGGCAGAGGCCGAAGAACATCGCGAGGAACGACTGGCCGCAGTGTCCGAGCGTTTGCCGGAACAGCAACCCGCGCGGCTGATGGGTGATGCTGGTGGCGCGCCCGCACCGAAACGCAACCCGCTAAGTTTCCTCAACCCGGCCCGCTGGCGCCCGGCTGTTGCCCTGTCGGTTGCGCTGGCCGGGCTGGGTGGTTTTTCCGTCAAGCAAGCACAGGATATTGCCGAACTGGAGAAGGAGAATTTCCGCCTCGCCTCCGGCCAGTGCGAGGATACGGCAAAGGGCGTGGTGATCATTGAAGTGGCCGACACTGCCGGATGGGGCGAGCTGGCTGCGCTGCTGGAGCAGGAAGGTCTTTCCATCAGCTCTAGTGGAAGTTTCGGCACGCTGGTGCTGAGCGGCGGCAAGGAAGGGGAAAGCGCGGCAGAACTGGCGAAAAGGCTGCGGTCCTATCCGATCATTGCTTCGGCAGAACCCGCGGCGTGAGCAAGCGGGCTGGCATCCATGCCTGCGGCCTGCTGGCAGGCCTTGCCCTCGCAGTGCCCGCTGCGTCTGGCGTCAAACTGCCCGAAGGCATGACCCGCGAACAGGCGGCGGCCATCGGCATCCTGGTGCCCGAGGAGCCAGCAGCGGCCTCACCCGCCCCAGCGCCAACCAAAACCCCGCCTCCCCCGCCGCCAGACAGCAAGGCGGCAACGGGCACCGCAGCAAAGCCAGCACGCAAAGAGCCACCCCGCTCGCCACCGGACACCCGCCCCACGAAAATGCCGGTGCAGGATGATCCCCTCATCATGGGCCCTTATAGCGGCCCGGATATCGTGCCTGACCAGGTGCTGTTCTTTGCTGACCTGCCCAATGGAACATTGCGCGCCATTGCTGCGCGCAACGGGCTGACCGTGCTGGAGATTTCTCCGCTCGACCAGCTTGGCGTGGTGATGGTGACGGCACGCGTGCCATCCGGGACCAACCCCCAACAGGCGGTGGAACAGCTGGAGCGTGACCCATCCATCGGCTGGGCGCAGCCCAACCACATTTACTGGCTGCTCGGCAATTCGCGTGAGAAAGCCTATGCCATGCACGGCCTTGCCACTCCATCCGGCGGATCAATCCAAGGCAGGATCGTAATGATCGACAGCCCGGTGGATGCTGGCAATGCCGCGCTGGCCGGGGCGAAGCTGTCACAACTGGTTTTCGGCTCAACCAGCGCACCTGCTGCCCATGGCACGGCGATCGCGGAAATCCTCGTCGGGACAGGGCCGTACCCCGGCGTTGCGAAGGGGGCGGAGTTGGTCAGCCTCGTCGCTTTTTCGCGCACCACAAAGGGCGAGTGGATCGGGACCACGCCGGACCTGTCGCGCGCACTCAACCATGCGATCACACTCGCCCCGAATGTGGCCAATCTCTCCTTCGCCACGCGAGACCATGACAAGGCCGTGGGCAAACTCATTGAAAAGCTTGACCAGTCCGGAACCTGCATCGCGGCGGCGGCGGGCAATGACCCGCATTACAGCGTGCTCTTTCCCGGCAGGATGGATGCCACGCTGGCCGTCACTGCGATTGATGACCGGCAGCAGATCTACAGCAATGCCTCGCGCGGGGAGAAAGTGGATATTGCTGCCTGGGGTGTCGGCATGAACGCCGCGGTTCCCGGCGGGCGGCGAACAGTGACCGGCACGTCATTCGCTACCGCAATTGTCTCCGGCTCCATGCTGCGTATGCCTGCCTGCAATGGGGGGCGCTCCCCCGCCGCCATGCGCAATGCCATCCGCACCGATGCGCTGGATCTGGGCGATCCGGGGCTGGATTTCACCTATGGTGCCGGACTTTTCACGCTTGGCAAGGCGAGCCTTGCGCCTGTTCCGGCAGACGCATCTGCCGCTGCGCAGCCGGGAGGCGCCAGCCCGCCGCCGCAAACTGGCAAACAGAGCCTGCTCTGGGCCGCAGGTAGTGCCATTGCGGCATTGGCTGCATTCCTCCTCATCCTGTGGCGCAGGCGCAGGCGCAAACGCAGCGCGCATCCAGATTGAACCATTTGCCCTTGCGGGCCGACCTTCGCTTGCCAGCTGGGCAATTCGCCCAACCGGCTCCGCTCCCCTCCCCCGGGGAAGGCGCGCAAGGCTCAGGCTTTGCGCGCCTTTTCTATGTACCGATGAACCACCGGTAGCTCCGCCGCGACCTTGAAGGGACATGAATTTGCAAGAGGAGCCCGCCATGAAACATGCGATCCACGTCTTTTCCGGTTGCGCACTGCTGGCGCTGGCCGGATGCCAGACCACGGCCGATGACGATGCACCTGCGGCCAGCGCCACCACTTCGCTGGTCAGCCAGCAGGCGGTGCTGGGCCCGCCACCGGCCAATCCCCAGCGCTGCGAGGAAGTGCAGCCCTTCACTGGCAGCAATGGCCGGACCAATTACTGGAGCTGCGATCCCCACCCCCAATGCATGATGCGCATCCATTATAGCCGCAAACCCGAGGGCGTGATGCGGATCACGCAATTCGTGGCGAATTACGGTTTGCACCCACGCCATTACCCTATGCCCCTGCCCCCCAGCCCGATGGGCAGCGACCGTGCGCAATCAATCATGGACGAAGTCCGCAATCTGCGCGGCACACCGCTTGGTCCCTATGAGAACTGGCATTTCGATCGCGATGTCGAATGCAGCCCGGGCAATTTTGCTGGCCATTGAGCGCGGTAACCATGGCTGACGGAGAGGCCGCCGATCGCGCGATCAGCGGCCCTTCCTGTTCACAGCATCCTTCCGAATAGGTCAGAAGGTAAAGCCCACGCTCGCCCGCAGCCCGCTGGCGCGCCAGGCGCTGTCACCAATCCCGTCGACGAAGCCGGAGGCTGAGAGGCGCAGCCCTGCGCTGGTGAGTACATCCACCCCGCCTTCCATGCGCAGATGGGTGCGCTTGCTGATCACGCCCAGCCGGTCGCCGAAATTGTAGATTCCGCGCGCCTCTGCAAAGGGGCGGATTTGTGATCCATTGGCGGTTTCGAAGGAATACATGGCGCGCGGGGCCACGCTCAGCTGACCCAGCTCGAAACTTTGCGCCGGGATGGTGCTGCCCGGCGTATCGACATAGCTCTTCTGCCGGTCGCGAACCCAGTGGAGCGCCGCCTCGGGCCGGATCGTGAAAGCGGGGGCCGCTTCGAACTCGCCGGTTACCGTCGCCGCCAGCAGCACCCTTTCCGTGTCGAATCCATCCACATAGGTGCCAAAGGGCGAAATCCGATTGTCCGATTTGCCCCAGCTCGCGCGCAGATCGGCATAGAGATCGGGAGCCAGCCGCGCGGTTACATAGGGGCCGACCAGCAAGCCTTGCCCGTCCAGCACGCCAGTGGTGACAGTTTTGTCGGCTTCGACCTCGTCATATTGCCCGATCATGCCGACCAGCAAGCTGTCAGACAACGCATAGTCCAGCCCGCCATAGGCAATCACCGCCTTGCCATTGCGGGCCCCGAAACGGTGATCGACCAGATAGGCCTCGGCCCAGATGTCCCAGCTGCCCTTGATCGTGCTCGCCCCGCGCGCCGCGGCGAGGCTGGTGCTGGCGGCCATATTGCCATTGAAAGCGCTGACTGAGAGCGGCAGGCGCGAAGCCTGTGGTAGAGAAATTCCCGCGACATTGGCGCTGCCTGCGCGCGCCGTGCCGTTGAGCCGGTCAATCCGCCGCTGCAAGTCAGGCTGATGCGCCAGCAACAGTGCATTGCGTGCCACCATGAACTCACCCGCCAGCGCCTGCGCGGTGGCGATATTGTCGAGGAAGCTGATCGTGACAATATCGACGACCGAGCTCACGGTCCCGTCATTCACAGTCAGCTGGAAGATGATCGGCGTGCTGCCCGCCCCGCCCGGCGCGGTGAAACTTGGCGTGGGAGAAGTCGCATCGTCCAGCGTCACTGCCGGGCCGGAAATCTGCACCCAGCTATAGGTAATCGCGTCATTATCGGGGTCGCTGGAGGCGCTGCCATCGAGCGTGACGAGCGATCCCGGCACGGCATTGGCTATGTCCGCACCGGCATCGGCTAAGGGGGCCTGATTCTGGATGAACATTGATTTACACGCCGCACCGAAGACATCGAATGTGTTCAGCTTGGTTTTCGCAATGGTCGTCGAATTGTTGAATGTGCTCAGTGTTCCGCCGGTGTCTGATGGGCCGGTTACGTCCTGCAAGACAGTATAGAGATTGCCGGAATATGACGGCAAATTGGCTGTATCGATGTCCAGCGTGGCATTGATATTCGCTGCTGTGATGACATTGCCTGCCGGCACAAAATAGGTGGTGGATCTGGCCAGAACCACGTTGTTGTCATCGACCAGGGCAATCCTGAAATAGTCAGTGCCGGCAAAGTCATTCGTCTGATAATAGGCGGTGGTTATACCAGTTAGCCGACAATTTGTGGCACTGGTTGATGACCCGTTCGTGAGGAACCACGATCCACGAGCCGCCTCGGCAGGGCTGGCCTGAACAAGGGCAAGAATGGCGGCGGAGGTTCCCGTTAGATATTTCGCAGCTGTCATCTCAATCAACTCCCGGTGCTTTTTCTTCTGACGGGCGGCGATCTGGCTTGCGCTCTTCGCCGCGGCGCTTCCCACCCAGGATCCCGCCAACGCCTATGCCGACATCGATCTTGACCTTCGGCAGCTTGAACTTGCGCTTTTTCTTCTTTCCCTGAACTGGCGGATCGACCTGCTGAATTTGTCCGGTCTGCTGCCCCAGTTCGACGCAGCTGTTGGGCGCATTCGCCAGCATAGGCGCGGTCAGCGTGGCACAATTGGTGGTGTTGACAGGCGGCGTTCCGGCGAGACCCAGCGTGATTTCGAAATTGTCGGTCGCGCCAGCAGCGAATCCGCTCATCTGCTTGATGCAATCAAAGCCCAGACCACCCGGCTTGAGCGAGCAGGACCAGCCATTGGTGGCGGGCACCGCAATGCTTACCGGCAGGGGTGTGGCATTCTGATCGGCATAGACATCCGACACTGCCAACTGGCCGCTAAAGGGCTGCGTAGCTGTGTTCTGCACAGTGATACGGAAACCGCATTGCTTCGCCCCCGTATAGCTGCAAGTCACCGGGTCAGACAGGTTCTGCTTGTGGATCAGCATATTCGTGACGGGCGGATTGCTGGTCGCGAAGGTCTGGACACAATTGGGGCCAGCATTCGCCGTCGTTGGCGACGCGATGGTCGCACAATTGGAGACTGCGCCGATGGCCGGGCTGGCATCCACCACAACTTCAAACCAGCTGATCTGGCCATTTACAAAGGCCGGGCCGGGATGTGTGCAGGAAAGGCCGTTTACGCCATTGTTACAGGTCCATCCATTTCCGCCTGCACTGACGATATTGGGGGCCATGGTAGGGATGGCGAGATAGCGGGTGACGTCCTCTACTGTGATCGGGCCGGTGTAATTGCCGGTGCCCGACTGCAGCACATTGATCCGGAAACGGCACGAATTGGGCGCGACATTGCATTGCCCGTCCGACACGAGGCTCTTGCGGATCGACAGGACAGGTGCCGCCTGCGGTGCTTCGTAAATCTGCGCACAGCTCTGCCACGCGCCCGCTGCTGCATCGGCTTCGGTAAAGGCGACGCAGTTCTTCTCGACCGGAGCCGCGAAGTTGAGATGCAGCGTCAGTTCGATGGTGATCGACTGGCCTGCCGGGATCGAGGCATTGGGGTTGCTGCAATCGGTCACTGCGCCATTGGTGGTGCAGGTCCAGCCAGCCGGGCTGACCGAGACGACCGAGGCACTGCCAGCGCCGGCGGCACCGCCGGTGATGACGTCCTGGAATTCCAGATAGCCTTGCGCATCGGCGCTGCCATTATTGGTCAGGGTGATCAGGAAAGTGCAATTGCCCAGTCCCACCGCCGAGCCGGGGCATTCTCCAGCCTTTTTCTGCTTGGCGGCAGACAGGTTGGCGACATCGATCTGCGGCGTTGTATCACCTACATCAACGCAACTTTCCGGCGTGGGATTGACGAGCGGAGCGGTAAGGGTCGCGCAATTCGTGCCCGATGCCGGCATGTCGAAATTGATATCGACAGAGAGTGTCTGCCCCGGCGCAAGCGACACGCTCGCCACGCCGCAGGTGAGCGGATTATTGCCACTATTCGGCTGGTTGCAGCTCCATCCCGGCGGGAGCGTGCTGTTGGGGATCCAGTAATAGCCCGGCGTCCCCGGCCCGGTCAGATTGTTGGAGAACACATCCTTGAATTGCAGCGGGCCGTTATAAGTCGTGCTGCCATTATTGATGATGGTGATGCGGAAGCTGCAAAATGCGTTGATCGTCGGGCAATCCTGCGGGCTCAGCAGCTCTTTCAGGATAGTCAGCTGCCCCGGCGGCGGCACGCATTCCAGCTCGTTCACCACGCGCAGATTGTGCGGTTCCACGCTGCCATCCAGCGTGACCTGCCGCCCATCGGGATAGAGCGGGTCTTTCCAGCCGCAATCGCCCCATTGATCGGGATCGGGCAAATTCACTTCGTCAATCTCGCACACGCTGCCGATCACGATGCGTCTGATCTGACCCGCAGGATTGCCCGGCGTAACCAGCAGATCGCTCTTGAAATCGCTAAAGCCAGAGGGCGCGTTGCAATCGACCTCGATCGTGAAGGGAGTGGAGGCACCCAGCGTTACCCAGGGCGGAGTGATAAAGCTCTTCTCCACCTCCAGCGTGCTGCGCACGAGCACGCAGGCTTCGCTGTCCCAGCTGTCGATATGCTTGTAATACCAGTCATACCACTGGCGCTTGCTCCCCCCGCCAAAACCACGAGCGCGGTTGCAAAACTGATGCGGTTCGAACGGGCCATCCAGCTTATAACGGATGGTCATGCTCTGCTGCGCAGGTAGGCGGAGGATTTCCGTGATGTAGCCATTCATGTGCTGGTTTTTGAAAATCTCGCACCGCTGAGTGGTCCCGGTGGTGCAGGGATTGGGGCCCCAGGTCAGATTATGCTGGTTGAACGGGATGGAATTGCCCGGTGCCTGCATGAAATGGTCTGAAAAATATGGTGCCGTGTTCTGCTGCGCGAGCGAATTGGGCAGATTGATATCCCCGTTCGTGCCCGGCAAATTCGCATTGGTGACGGTGATGGTATATTCCACCGGCCCGCCATTGCGACTGACCACGCCAGGATCGGCAAACTTGTTGATCACCAGATTGTAGCAATTGGCCAGCTTGTCGTGGCTGACATCCCAGCTCATCCCCTGCGGTGCATGGGGCCAGGGCATATTGGCGTTGAAGAATTTGGAACCATCCATCAGTGCCAGATTCTGCAGATATGGCTGGCCGTCGGAGTAGCAATAGGGATCATCCTGCGAGGGCTTCTCGACCTTGATGTTGACGTTGCATTTCAGCGAAGCGCCGGGGTCAAACTCCACGAAACCGGGATGCTGCATGATGCGCACGCCCTGATGCGGCTTGCCAACATGGTTGACGCTGGCGGTGCCGCTGCCGCTGGACTGGAAATTGCGCACGCCGCCGCCCGACAGATCGGTGCAACTCCATTGGTAATCGACCTTCAGACCGGTGGCGTAATAGGCATTCTCGATCCGGATCGCATCGATCAGCGTGCCGACATAGAGCGTCTTGTTATGCGTCGGGCTGGGCGGGAGTGAAGAGAAGGTGAGCTCATAGCTCTTCCAGCCCCCGAAAATCACGCCATCGGGCCAGAGCGGCGTATTGTTGGCGTTGCGGCCCGGGCCAGAGGTCTTCTTGACCGAAATCTCGCACACAGGCGGGTTCTGCATGCGCACATCGGTGCTGGCTGACTGGCTGTAGCCATAGGTGTTGGTGACCGGATTCCCGTTCACATCGAACCCGGCATAATCCACCTTGGCCGACACGCGTGCTGTGTTGCGCACCTGCTTGTTCTGGATCAGCGGAGCATAATCACAAGTTGGCTTGTCGAGACGGAAATAGAGCCGGAAGGTCACTTTTTCGCCCGGCAGCAATTGCGCGACCTGCGCGGTCCACATCTGCTTGCTGTCATAATAGGAAGAAAACAGCACCGGCTGGCCACCCGGTGTCGGTGTCGAGCCAAAGGCATTGCCGGTTGCAGTGCCGGGGGAAGTCTGGACACAGCCCGCGCTGGCGCATTGCAAATTCCCGTTGGTCAGCACCGCTGTGAAATTCGGTGTGCCTTGCAGGTTGGCCAGCACGTCGCTCACCGTCACATCATAGGCGGTGGCGGTGGCCGACTGGTTCTCTACCGTGATGACAAAGGGCAGGATGCCGCCCCAGGCTTGCCCGCCCGATGAATTGAGCGGCATGGTCTTGGTGATCTTCAGCGGCGAAGGCGGCGGCGGCGGCCCCGGGGGGAGCGGCAGGTTGCAGTCGGGGCTGACATTGTAGATCCCGGTATTGAGCGGCAGATCGCTCGACTGGTCATCCACCGTGTCATTATTGTCGTCATCCTCGTCCCGCAAAGCGCTGGCGGAGCCTGCGAGGCCTAGAAAAGCACGGTTGCGAATGCCTTCGCTGTCTTCGGCAAGCACGCAGTCATTGGCCGCCGGAACCGCATATTCCACCTCATATTCGATGATCAGCTTGTCACCAGCCTGCAGCAGCACCAGCGGCCCGGCGCTCAGCCCCCAGCTGGCGAAATCCTGCCAGCCCGGCGAATTGATCTCGCCGCTGCCATTGGCGGTCAGCTGGCAATTGGGGATTGACACCGGCCCGCCCCCGCCCTGTGAGAGCTGGCAGGTCCAGCCGCTCTGCAAAGTCGCGGTCACGGCCGTGCCCTGCGGGAACAGCGCCAGCTGGTCATAGACCCGGAAGAACTGGCCGAGATAGACCGGTTCATCCGTGGTCACTTCAATCCGGTAACGCGCCGTGCCGGGTGTGCCGGCAATATTCATCGGCACAGTCAGCGGGGTCAGCCGTGTCTTGGTGATGGCCAGATCAACCTCCAGCTCGGTGTTGCTGGACACCACCGTATTGGTCGCATTGGGCGCGCCCTGCGCGGTGATCCCGGCGGTGTTGGGTGCGTTCACCCCCGGCGTGATGAAGGTCCCCGCCATGCGGCAGGTCGCATCCTGTCCTCCCGCCAGATTGATCGTAAAGCGGAAGGGAGGCCCCGCGCTGACCACGCTGATCGGCAATGTGCTGCCCAGATTGGGGCCGTTGCTGACGACGCAGATAACCGCATTGGCCGGGTCAGTTGGTGCAAAATGTGGTGAATAAGCCTCTGAAATATCGAGTGTTGAAGGGGCAGGACCGCCATAGAGGTGGAATTCGTAATAGACAGGCTCCCCCAGTTTTGGCGCGCCGCCTTGCGGGTCGCAGGGAACGGAACTGTCTGGCAGTCCTTCACAAAGCTGCTTTGGCCCAACTGATTGCGCGGAAGCAGACGTCGCCCCGATAAAGGCAGCTGCAATGATCCCTAACCAGACAAGCCAACGCATTTCTTCCTCCAACACGACTGTTGGTGGATAGGTCGGGCGGGCACAGGAAAAGGTTCAGCCCAATGCGAAATAGGCTCTATCAAGCCGGGTCCATCATCCTCACAGGCGGGCTAACTGCGGCTCCATTCAGCCGGACGGGCGAAACCCTCTATGCCTCGCGCTGGCACACCGATGGGATCGGCGGACCCGGCGCGGCATGGCGGAGCCGGCTCCGGCCGCCCTAAACCGCCGAACTGAACCGCCTCGGCGAATGCTGGCGATAGGGGTCGAATGCCGCCGCGATGCTGCGGGCATAGGGCAGGCCTTCGGGCGGGATTTCGAGGTGATCGACATTCCAGTGGCACAGGCCCGCCGCCAGATAGGGATCCAGCCGGTCCAGCGCATCACGCAGCATAGTGTCAGGAATGTCAGCTCGTCCGCGGCAAAGCAGATCATTGATGATCGCTCCGCGCCGCTGGTCGTCCTGCGTGCGGGCAATGCCATGCGCGGCCGTCAGCCGGTCTTGCGAGAGCAGCATGCGGTAACGCCCGGCATTTTTCTCGTTCTGGACCAGCAAATCAGGAAAACAGCTGATGGAAGAGGCACCCAGCCCGATCAGAACCGGCGCATTGTCATCGGTGAAGCCCTGGAAATTGCGGTGCAATGTCCCGGAGAGCGCAGCCTGCGCGAGGCTGTCCCCCGGACGTGCAAAATGGTCAAAACCGACCGGGACATATCCTTCATCGCGCAGGAGATTGTAGCCGAACAGCGCCATCGCAAAGCGCTCTTGCGCGCCCGGCAGATCATGCGCGTCGATCTGTTTCTGGCGCGGGATCATGTGAGGTACATGGGCATAGCCGAACAGCGCGATCCGGTCCGCCCCTAGCCGCAGCGCATGGCGCAGCGAATCCTCGACATCATCCAGCGTCTGGCCCGGCAGGCCATACATCAGGTCAAAGTTGAGCGAGGTCACGCCCGCATCGCGCAGCATGTCCGTGGCACGCTCAATCATTTCCGCAGGTTGCACCCGGCCAATTGCCGCCTGCAAATGGGGCGAGAATGTCTGCACCCCCATGCTGGCGCGAGTGACGCCAACCGAGGCCATGACCTGCCCCCATTCCGGCGCCAGCGTGCGCGGGTCCAGTTCGATCGAGATATCCGGCGCGCGCGGGCCAAAGCTGACAAACAGCGAGTCCAGCAGACGCACGAAATCGAGCGGCGCAATGGCATTGGGGCTGCCGCCACCAAAGGAAATCCGCTGCACGTTCACATCGCCCATCAGCGATCCGACCAGCGAAATTTCGTGATGCAGCGCATCAAGATAGGCGGTCAGCCGCTGCTTGCGATTGGCAGCCGCAGTGTTGCAGCCACAATACCAGCAAATCTTCTCGCAAAAGGGGATGTGAACGTAGAGCGAAATATCACCCGCGCTGCGCTGCAATGCCTCGCGATAGTCCCGCTCCCCCACGCGGTCACCAAATTCGGCGGCAGTCGGGAAGCTGGTGTAACGCGGCACCGGTGTTGCCAGCAATTCGGGGTGATAGGTCCACATGCAGCCTATTGAGCAGACCGGATGCGGCGCTTCATTGTTATGGATCAATCACGCCGGATTTTGATTTTTTCTTCTTGTCCGATGCAGCGTGGCATCCCTTGGCGCAGCAGGCCCCGCCCGCAGTGCCCGGCAGAACCGGGCCGCTGAGCGGGATTTCCTGCGTGACACCGGTACCGCAGACCAGCGAGGACAAGCTCTTGCCTTCAATCATGATGAGCGAAGGATTGAGCGCGGCAGGCAGCAGAGCAGCAAGGGAGATCAACGGAGAATGCAGCATCAGGCCGGGTCCTCTTCATCGTCGATCAGAATGCGGTTGGCCGCGCCTTCGGGATCATCAAACTGCCCGTTCTTGAGCGCCCAGAAAAAGCTGCCCAGCCCCAACAAGCCAAGCCCGAGTGCGACAGGGATCAGGAAAGCCAGACCGGTCATTTCGCCGCCCTCGCCAGCCGCAGAGAATTGGCCACCACGATCAGCGAACTGCAGGACATGGCAATCGCGGCAACCAGCGGCGTGACCAGACCCGCCACAGCCAGCGGGACCGCAAGGATATTATAGCCGATGGCGAGCGCGAAATTCTGCTTCACCACCGTCATGGTCGCGCGTGCGGCCTTCACCGCGCGGGGCACGGACAGCAGCGTATCCTGCACGAATACCAGATCCGCTGCATGCAGGCCGACATCGCTGGCACTGCCCGGCGCCATGCTGGCATTGGCGGCGGCCAGTGCGGGCCCGTCATTCAGGCCATCCCCCACCATCAGCACTGTCTTGCCGTCATCCTGCAATTGCTGGATCGCATTCTGCTTGTCCGCCGGGGTCACGCCAGCTTGTGCCGCAAGACCGGTTTCGCGAGACACTTCGGCTACGGCAGCGGCGTTGTCACCGGAGATGATGGAGCTTTCAAAGCCCATTTTCTGCAGCCGCGCCAGGGCCTCAACCGCATCGGGGCGCAGCCTGTCCGTATAGGGCACCAGCCAGCTGGTGCTGCCACCAAGGTCAAGGCTGACGGCGATCCCGCTCGCGCTTTCCGGGCGGCGAAGGGAGACTTTGTGGCCTTGATAGCTGGCGAACAAACCTTCGCCTGCGCGTTCCTCTACCCTATCGAGCGTGGCGGCGCGGTGTCCGCCAGCACTCAGCGCATCAGCAAGCGAGCGCGAAAGCGGGTGGCGGCTGTGGCTCGCCAGCGCGAGCGCGACAGAGGCCGCCTCTGCCGATAGCGACGCGATCACCGCCGGATCAGGCGTGGGCTTGCCCAGCGTCAAAGTACCCGTCTTGTCAAACAGAGCACGGTTGGTGGCGGCAAGCCGTTCCAGCGCAGAGCCATCCTTGACCATGATCCCGGCGCGCATCAGCGCTCCGCTCGCCACCACCTGCGCCACCGGCACAGCCAGCCCCAGCGCACAAGGGCAGGTGATGATCAGCACCGCCACGCCAATCACCAGCGCTTCATACAGGCTGGCTCCGGCCAGCAGCCAGCCAATCACTGTCAGCGCGGCAATGGAATGGATCGCTGGCGCATAAAGCCGCGCCGCGCGGTCAGCGATGCGGACATAGCGGCTGCGCGACTGGGTGGAGGCTTCCATCAGCCGGGCAATTTCTGCCAGCGTCGTATCCCGCCCCGCATGACTGACGCGCACATCGACCGGCGCATCCAGATTGAGCGTACCCGCCAGCGCCTGTTCGCCCTGCCCTGCGGCCACGGGAACAGTCTCGCCAGTCAGCAGCGACTGATCGAACCGGCTGATCCCGCTGACAATCTCGCCATCGGCGGCCAGTCGCTCGCCCGCCGCCACGCGCATCACCATGCCGGGTTTGAGCGCATCGGCCTCTACCCAGCCAAGCGTGCCGTCATCGCTGACGATCATCGCCCCCTGCGCGGCCTGGCTGAGCAGCGCATCGACGCCCGAACGCGCCCGGTCGCGCATCATCGCATCCAGCACGCGGCCCGCCAGCAGGAAGGCAATCAGCATCAGCGCCCCGTCAAACCAGGCATGTGCCCCGCCGGTGACCACTTCATAAATGCTGAGGCCCGTTGCCGTGACGATACCGATGGAGATCGGCACATCCATATTGGTCTGCCAGTGACGCAGCGCCTTCCATGCGGAGCGGAAGAACGGCTGGCCCGAATAGGCAATGGCCGGAATGGCAATCAGCGCGGAAAGCCAGTGAAACAGCTCACGCGTGGTGCCCTCGGCCCCGGACCAGACACTGACGGACAGCAGCATCACATTCATCGCGGCAAAGGCAGCCACGGCCAGCGGCGCCAGCAGCGGACGGGCATTGGTGACCGGACGGGCCAGCTCATCACGCCGCACCTGCGCTTCAAAGCCGACACTATCCAGCGTTCTTACCAGCACATTCTGGCTGATCGACGGATCATGCTGCACGCTGACCAGCCGGGCGGACAGATTCACGCGGGCATCAGCCACGCCCTCCAGCGCGCCCAGCGCCCGTTCGACCTTGCTCATGCAGCCTGCGCAATGCATGCCGGGCACCGCCATGACCGTGCATTCAAGCTGATCGGGCAGGTCCGGGCGCAACTGGGCGGTCACGGGATAATCGTTTCCTGCCGCCATTCCTTGCCAGCGGCGGTTACGACCATGCGCAAGGTCCAGCGGCCATCGGGCAGGCTCTGGTCAGAGACAAAGCGCCCTTCCCCCGCTGACACAAAGCTGAGTTCCTGATCCGGTTCGCGGCCCAGCGGATGGCGGGCAATTGCCTGAAGCGTCGCCCCTGACGGAACATCGAGCAAGGCCACGGCAACCTTTCCATCCGGCCGCCAGCTGGTCTTTGCGCCCCAGCCCAAGGCTTCCTGTTCCCGCGCCTGTTCCAGCCAGTCATTATATTTCTGGCTGGCGACATAGGAATTATCGACCACGACCCCGCCAAAAGTGCTGGTGGCGAAACTGGCCATGGTCACATTGACCCCGATCACGACCCCGAAAAAGGCCACCAGCAGGCCAGTCATATGCCAGCCGGTAAAGCCGCGCCGTTTGTTTGCCGCGCCTGCCATGCCTATTCTCCCGGCCCGGTGAACTTGGTGCCGACGCTGTCCGTTTCCGCCTGTTCATCCAGCGACGTCACAGTGAAGGCGAAATCCTGCCCCTGCGTCCCCTCGGGAACAAGGACATAGACCCTGAGCGGCATTGTTGCATCGGCCGGCACTTCGCGCACGAGTTCACGCTGCGCCTTTTCGCGCGACATGTCGTCGGTCCACATCATTGCGCCGGGCAGACCCTCGATCGAAATCTTCATTTCGCGCGGGCGGCTTTCCATGTTGCGCAGCTTGACTGTGTAGGCATTGCGCACGCTGCCATCGCTGAGCAGCATGTAAGGCGGGTTGCGATCCTGTGCGACGGTAAGGTCGGTATGCGAGCGCGTTCCCAGCGCAAACAGCAGGGCAAGGCCGATGGCGCCCCAGATCGCAGCGTAGATCAGCGTCCGAGGATGGGTGACAGCCTTGAACCAGTGGCGCGGGGCCTGCCCGGCAGCCTCGGCCTTGCAGTCTTCCATCGTGGCATAATCGATCAGGCCGCGCGGACGGCCGATATCCTTCATCACCCGGTCACAGGCATCAATGCACAGACCGCAGGTAATGCAGGCAATATCCGGCCCGTTGCGAATGTCATAGCCGGTCGGGCAAACCGCAACGCATTGGTTGCAGTCCACGCAATCGCCGTATTTCTCAGGCTCTTTCTGGGCTTTCTTCAGGCTACCGCGCTGTTCGCCGCGCCAGTCCTTATAGGTGACGATCAGCGATTTCTCATCCAGCATCGCGGTCTGGATACGCGGCCAGGGGCACATATAGATGCACACCTGTTCGCGCATGAAACCGCCCAGGATGAAGGTCGTCGCCGTCAGCACGGCTACCGAGGCATAGGCGACGCCTGCCGCATCACCGGCCCAGAAATCATGAGCGAGGGTCGGTGCATCGGCAAAGTAGAGAATCCAGGCGCCCCCGGTCAGGAAGCTGATAGCCAGGTAAATAGACCACTTGAAGGCGCGGCGGGCGAACTTGCCAGCCGTCCACGGCGCCGCATCGAGCCTTTGCCGGGCATTGCGATCACCATCAACAAACCGGTCAATATGCTGGAAAACGTCCGTCCACACGGTCTGCGGGCAGGCATATCCGCACCATGCGCG
>JAGREF010000051.1 GCA_020446665.1 Sphingomonadaceae bacterium | reverse complement strand
TCCTCGTGCGGGTGCGCGATGGCGAGGTCACTATTCGTCCGATTGCCGGAACCCGCCCACGCGGCGCAACGCCGGATGAAGACAAAGCCGCCGAGGAAAGCCTGCTCGCTGATGCCAAGGAACGCGCCGAGCATCTCATGCTGCTTGACCTTGGCCGCAATGATGTTGGCCGCGTGGCCTCGCGCGGTTCGGTGGAAGTCACTGCCAGCTTCACTATCGAGCGTTACAGCCATGTGATGCACATCGTTTCAAACGTGGTGGGCCAGCTTGATCCATCCCACGATGCAGTCGACGCAATGTTCGCCGGATTCCCTGCGGGCACCGTCAGCGGCGCACCCAAGATCCGCGCCTGCGAAATCATTGCCGAGCTGGAGCCGGAGACACGCGGCCCCTATGCAGGCGGCGTAGGCTATTTCGCACCGGACGGTTCTGTCGATAGCTGCATCGTGCTGCGCACCGCCGTGCTGAAAGACGGGGTGATGAATGTGCAGGCCGGTGCCGGGATCGTTGCCGATAGTGACCCCGCCTATGAACAGCGCGAATGCGAAGCCAAGGCGGGCGCACTGATCGCCGCTGCGCGCGAAGCAGCTCGGATCGCGCAGGAACCGGGATTCGGCCAGTGAAAAAGCTCATTATCATCCTGCCGCTGGCTATCGCGGCCTGCAACCCGCAGCCCGAAGGCAAGCCGGTGCAGCGCTATGAACTCGATCCGCCGGGCAAGGCTGCGCAGGCCGATGATCCGGTGGCAGAGCCAACCCCGATCGCAACGCCCACTCCCGCAGCGGAAAGTGCCTGTGAGCGGGTTACGTTCGAAGGCGCGGCCCTTACCCATTGTGTGGCTGATCCGGCCAAGCACCAGATTGCCATGAAGCTTGGCCCGGAAGGGGGCGCACCATGGCGCGGCTTTAGCGGGCTGAAAGCATCGCTCCCGCCGGAAACAAGCGTGGCCTTTGCCGTCAATGGCGGCATGTTCAACGGCGAAGGAAAGCCGATTGGCTATTATGTGGAGGCCAGCCAGCGCCTGAAAGAGCTCAACCGCAATGACGGGCCGGGCAATTTCCACCTGAAGCCCAATGGCGTTTTCTATGGCAGCGGCGGCAGCTGGCGTATCCGCACCAGTGACGATTTCTTCGCCAAGGTCGGCGACCGCCCGCAATTCGGCACGCAGAGCGGCCCGATGCTGGTGATCGACGGCAAGCTCCATCCCGAAATCACCGATGACGGGCCAAGCAAGGCGATCCGCAATGGCGTGGGCGTGGACGCAAAAGGTCGCGCGCATTTCGTGATCTCGGAGGAACCGCTGAGTTTCGGCAAGATCGCCCGCTATTTCCGAGACGAACTGAAGACGCCAAACGCGCTTTTCCTCGACGGCAATGTCTCCGCGCTGTGGGACCCGGCCAGTGACCGGATGGATTCCCGCGCGCCCATCGGCCCCTTGATTGTCGTGACGAAAAAGGACTGATGGAATGACCAGGCGCCGGACGCTTTATCCGCCGATCGAACCCTATGACAGCGGCATGCTGGATGTGGGCGAGGGCCATGCGCTTTATTGGGAGCGGGTCGGTACTCCCGGCGCGAAACCGGCGGTGTTCCTGCATGGCGGTCCGGGCGGTGGGATGAGCCCATCGCATCGCCGCCAGTGGGACCCTGAACTGTATGACGTCCTGCTGTTCGACCAGCGGGGCTGCGGCCAGTCCACGCCCTTCGCTGAAATCGAGCATAATGACACATGGCGCATCGTCGAGGATATCGAGAAGCTGCGCGAGATGTGCGGGCATGAAGCCTGGCAGGCCTTTGGCGGCAGCTGGGGCTCGACCCTCGCGCTCGCCTATGCGCAGAAATATCCCGAACGCGTGACCGAACTGGTGCTGCGCGGCGTTTTCCTCGCTCGCCAGACGGAAAAGAACTGGCTCTATCGCTATGGCGCGAGCGAGGTCATGGCGGAACAGTGGGATGCCTTTACCGGCCTGATCCCCGAGGACGAGCGCGGTGATCTGGTGCAAGCCTATTACAACCGCCTGACCAGCGATGATGAAGCCACCCGTCTGGCTGCGGCGCGCGAATGGTCGCTATGGGAAGGCAATGTCGCGACGCTGCTGCCCGATGAAAGCCTGCTGAGCGAATTTGCCGATCCGTCCAAGGCCGTCCCCTTCGCCCGCATCTGCGCGAAATTCTTCCTCGAAGATTTCTATCTCGAAGAGGCGCAATTGCTGCGCGATGCGCACAGGTTGAAAGGCATTCCCGGCATCATCGTGCAGGGCCGCCACGACATCTGCACCCCGCCCACCTCCGCCTGGGCAATGAAGAAGGCATGGCCCGAGGTGGATCTGCGCATCGTCCATGATGCTGGCCATAGCGCAAGCGAGCCGGGTATCGTCGATGGCCTTGTGCGGGCGACAGACGAACTGGCAGGCAAGGCTTGATCAGACCGGCGAAAAGGGCAAAGGCGCTGCCATGATCCTCGTTATCGATAATTACGACAGCTTCACCTTCAACCTGGTCCATTATCTGATGGAACTGGGCGCAGAGGTGCGGGTGGAGCGCAATGATGCGCTGACAGCGGCTGAGGCACTGGCGACGGGGGCGAAGGGCTTTCTCATTTCGCCCGGCCCCTGCACACCCAACGAGGCAGGGATCAGCTTGGATCTGGTGGCGGCCTGTGCGGATGCAGGCAAGCCCTTGCTCGGCGTGTGTCTTGGCCACCAGTCAATCGGCCAGCATTTCGGCGGCAAGGTGGTGCGCGGCGGG